>JAAUPE010000001.1 GCA_012034595.1 Calothrix sp. CSU_2_0
TAATGCCAATGCCCCATCCCAATGCCCAATGCCCAATGCCCAATGCCCCATCCCCAATTCCCAACAAAAATGCAAATCCGTCGTCGTAATCCCAACCCAAACATTGATGTCTCTATTGTCCGCTACCAAAGTACTATCAAGGATAGCGAACCTAATAGTATTTTAGAAGAAATTGTTTGGCATAAAGAAGTTGAAGTCGAACAAATGCGGCAGAAAGTGCCTTTAAACGAACTACAAAAACAAGCGATCGCATTACCCCCAACCCGCGATTTTATTGCCGCACTTCGCAATGGTAAAACGAACCCCGCATTAATTGCTGAAGTTAAAAAAGCTTCCCCCAGTAAAGGTGTTATTCGCGCAGATTTTGACCCTGTAGAAATTGCCCAAGCTTACGAACGTGCAGGTGCTTCTTGTTTATCAGTACTGACAGACCAAAAGTTTTTTCAAGGCAGTTTTGATAACCTTGCAAAGATACGTAATGCCGTAGATTTGCCCTTGTTGTGTAAGGAGTTTGTCATCTATCCTTACCAAATGTACCTAGCACGAGTTCAAGGAGCAGATGCAGTATTACTAATTGCGGCAATTCTCAGCGACCAAGACTTACAATACTTCATAAAAATTGCTAATTCTTTAAAAATGGCTGCATTAATTGAAGTTCATAGTTTAGATGAATTAGACAGGGTATTACGATTAAATGAAGTTTCGTTAGTAGGAATCAACAATCGCAATCTAGAGGACTTTTCTGTAGACTTACAAACTACCTGCAAGTTACTTTCTCAACGGAGAAAACAATTGCTAGAACGTGACATTTTAATAGTTAGCGAATCGGGTTTGCACATACCCGAAGATTTAGCGATCGTGACTGCATCCGGAGCATCTGCTGTACTTATCGGTGAATCTATCGTCAAACAACCTAATATTGAAGTTGCCGTTGCTAGTCTCTTTGCCAAAACTTCATTGCCATCCAGCTCTGGACTTTAACCAAAGCTTTGTTTCCTGTGTCACAATTCTAAATAGAAAGCAACTTGCTCTCACTCGCGATACTCCGTAGGAGTGGTCTATCGACCATCGCAAACCATTCACATCCAAATATTACGAGTTATTCATGGAGCAAATTCCTCTGCCTTCTCCCATCCACTACGAACTACTGCTGCAAATGTTAGAACGACAAACAATGTCAGCAGTCGTTCAAAACCCAGCGCTGCGGCAGCAGGTTAACCAGCTTATTATCACTCTTCGCAAAGCTGCTGTGCAACAAAAACACCTCGAAGAAGCCTGCCAATTTTCAGCAGTCGAAATCGATCATCGTTGGTCACTCAATCACCACGTGGGAAAAGTCGTGACTCCCGATTGAGACGAAATGAATGATTTTGTTTCAACTACCAAGTTTGCGGAATAATTGTAGGTGCAGGTGCTTCTGTAGAGCGAATAAATATCGAGAATTAGCTTGACTTTAGTAACTAGTTACACTTAACTGGCTGAGATATACACTGCCAATTTCAAGGAAGAGAAGTTATGGTGGCAATTTTAAGCAAAGGAGTGACAGTATCGGGAGTACAAGCATTTCAGGATAGCGATCGCTCTACACAATTCGTCTATTATCCGACGACGGTTAGATGTATTCCTGGGGAAACACTGCAAGATTTCAAAGTATCCTATTGGGGAATTGGCAAACCGTTTTTTGTTCAGAAGAATAACCGAATTGAAAGTGTTGTTGGGGCAGTTTTGGCAGGTAGAGCCACAATTGATATATCATCTGCACAGCGCAAAGCTTTAATTGAACAAATTCGTAAAGTTTACGGTGTAAGAAATCCGGCTTTAATTCCTTTATCTTTACAAAATGTTCGAGTTCAACCTGTTATTGCTGAAAATACTTTGAGTATCGATCGAGATTCAGATATTAAGTTTCCTGATACGATTCAATTGGGAACTGCATTTAGTTATCAAGTGGGAACGGGAAGCAGTTTATTTGCTCAATTTGTAGCTACTCAAGGGCAAGGAAACAAGTTTATTCCTAATCCTGCATTTGGAATTAATCTGATTGGTGAATCGGAATTTTTAGGTGATTCTTGGACAGTGGAAGTTGAGGCAAATTTGAGTCAAGTTTGGTCTTATGTTCGTCGTCGAGTTGGGCTAGGAATTTCGTTAGGATGGTTTCGGTTTAAGTTGGGAGATTATGAGGGGATTATTCAAGGTTTACAGCGCGATAAAATCATTAAGGTAAAAGTTATTGAAGGTTCTTTAGATAATGAGAAGTATGGTCAGTATTTTTTGGAAATGGGTAAGGAAATATTTGAAGTAATTAATCAACAAGTAAATTCTGAAGTCGGTTTTTTTAAGTTTGAGCCTAGTCATGATATTACACCTACAGCTTCACTGACAAATACTTTATGGAATTGGGATGTGTCACTAAATTTGGCATATGGTGAACAGTCATTAAAGTATTCACAGTCATTAAGTTATAAAAATATAATTAGTTATTCTGGCAGAATTAAGCGATTAATTCCAGCATCAATGACATTAGCAGTAACTTGTAATCAAGCAAGTCAAAATCTATTTCAAGACTTGAGTAATCCGAATGAACCTTGTATTACAATGGCAAAAGTCGAAGAATTTCAAAAACGATTAATAGCAGAAGTTAGTAAAAAACAGCCTTTACTCGATAGAATTTATAATCGCTATATTCTGGGTGAAATTTCCCAAGAGCAATATGACAGAGCAATGAAAATTCTCAATGGTTTATCGTTTAAAGAAACAATTATGTCAGTTTCGACAGTGCAAGGTTTAATTGCTGTAAATATTGCAGATAGTTTTCAGCAAAGTTTGACCTTGGGATTGAGTGATGATGAAATCGATTGGATATTAGTAGAAGCGATGAAATAGGGAAAATTGAAGATAAAAAAATTGCTGATAAAATTTAAGGTAAATTGCGCGATCGCGGTTGATTATTGATACGGTAATCGGAATTATTTCGTAATATTAATAAAGGGATACTCAAAATACCCAAAGTAATTACCATTCCAGTCATTATCCAAACTAGAGAACGATTTGGCTGATAATCTCCGCGTTCAATTTGCCCATAAACTTGATTATATCGCCATGCAGCCATTGCAATAGTAATAATACCAAATAAGACTAAAACTAAACCCAAATTTTCCGAATTGAAAAAGATATTTCTGACTGGTTCTTGTTGAGCAATAGTCATATTTAACTGACTTAGAAATAACCCAAAACGAGCAATCGCAAACCCAAAACCAATTAATGCGATTGCAGTTCGTAACCAAGCTAAAAAAGTACGTTCATTTGCTTGATGTTCTCGTTGACGGTCAATTTTTGGCATTATGTTGAGATATTATTAATAATCAATCTGTAAATTACTATACTCCCATTAGCAAATGTGCGATACACTTTTAGCATTAAGCTATACTTATCTATGTTGCACAAAATAGACTTGTGGAATTTAGATAATCTAAAATTTCTGATTCCCTTTTTCCACCCAATTTTTACCCATTAAATTCATGTCACAATTTGAAGAAATCCAAACCATATATCAAACCTTTACCGAACAATTTGAAAGCGTTGTCATTAGCACTGTTAGCAAAGATGGTATTCCCAATGCTAGCTATGCACCTTTCGTTACTGATGATTTAAAAAATATTTATATTTATGTTAGTGGACTTTCAATACATACACAAAACTTGAATGTTGTACCCAAAGCTAACATTTTATTTCTCGAAGATGAATCAAAAACTCAGCAAATATTTGCCCGTCGTCGTTTAAATTATGAATGTGATGCCAGTTTATTAAAACGCGATACGGCAACATGGATGATAGTCAACTCAGATTTTGAAGCTAGATTCGGCAATATAATCAAGCTTTTTCGCGATTTACCAGATTTTCGCATTTTTAAACTCACACCAACTGGAGGTAGGTTTGTGATTGGTTTTGGTGCTGCATATGAAGTCGATCCAACTAATTTGAATAAGCTAATTCACATTACCGAAGAATCGCAATAATAACTTAGAGGAAAATTCAGGAGTACAGGAGTCAAAATGTTTGTAATGCAAATCTAGCGCGATCGCACACCATATTTAATGATAATTAAATTTCTCACAAAGGTTCCCCTTTTCCAACACTTAGAGGAATGGGAAAATTGTTTCTCTCAGGTTAGAAGCATCTAATTATTAACTGTACTTATAACACAACAGACTTTGATGATTGAATCTATATTTAGTAATTAAATTCACGTTCGATAGAACCGTATGGGCAAACAGTTGTTTGCCCTAATTTATGTTGCTACAAATACAGCGATGAATCAACAGTATTAATCTCAAACTCACACGCACGGGAAACCAATTCTTGGGGTAACTCCTCAAAACTAACTAAAGGTAAATGTTGAGGATTTTCCAACAATTCTTTAGCAAGTAAAAAACCTGCGATCGTCCAAGTTTGATATTTCCTAGATTGCTTACCAATCAACCTTCCTTTCTTCCCATCGTAATACTCAATCCATTCATCTTTTCGCAAACGATGTTGAGCAACAGCTAATGCTTTCCTCGCTAAATCAATCCGATTTGTTTTCACCGCAGCAGCAGCCAACATCCATAATAGAACAGGCCAGCTACCACCATTATGATAAGACCAAGGAATATTTTTGGGGTCGCATCCCGTGACAATTCTATATTCTTCACCTTCCAAAGCTGGGAAACAAATCTTCATTGGCATATCTCCAATAAGATTTTCCCATCTTTCATCAATCAAATTCATGATTGCCTGGGATTGTTCTTCAGTGGCTAATTCGGAAATAATAGCCATTAAGTTACCGAGTGAAAAGAAGCGAGTATCAAGTTGCGATGGTCCCACATTTCCAGCAAGATAACCACCTTTAACAGGTAACCATTTATCTAATTCATAATAAGGCAAAGAATCAGCATAAATATTAAATAAATTCACCGCCATTCTGCCATATTCTTCACCTTTAAAACGGTAAATATCATTGAGACGATTAATATCAATCCAGTAATGCTGACGAATATGAGCGCACAAAAGCGGCAAACGATTATCAATAGCTGCAACAATATCTTGGTTGCCTGGATTGCCTTCACAAATCAACAGTTCGCGAGCTGCTCGCAATGCTGCATAAAATAATGCTTGGATTTCCAGAGGATGCCCATAAATTCCCATCCGACGGTCAATCATGCAAGCACCATCCGGTACTAACAATGTCGGATACATATCAAAACGGTTTGCCAAACACAATTCCAAAATTAATTTGATTCCTGTTTGAAATTCTGGACGATAGGCAAAACAAAAGTCTTTTGTAGCAACTACATAAGCCCGTAATAATATTATCCACCATAAACAAGAATCTACTGGTGTTACCCGTGCGATCGCATGTTCACCAAAATCCGCATCAAGATATTCTTTTCCATCAATAGACACAACTTTAAAACTAGCAGGCATCAATCCTCGCGCTGGTTTATAAGCATCAAGTTGTCGCTCTTTCGGCTGTAATTTCAAAGTTTCTTCTAAAAAATTGCGAACAATTTCTGTTCTACCTTTAGCAAGAAAAATTAGAGCCGAAGATACAAAGTCGCGTACAAATACCTGGTCGTAATTCAGGGCTTCTGATGAATTATCAACAGCCGCAACCGTGCCAATTGGTCGCCCATGATAATATACAATTGACTTTTCTAATGCTTCCCAGGCTTCCGCTTCAATATCTTTTTCTATTACTAAATTCTCTAATTGCATCGCCAGAATAACTCCAGTATTATTGTACTTTTTGAGCAAATGCGTCTTAAATTTTTATTTTGCTATCTTTAATTATAAACAATGGAGTTTTACTTACTAAATAACAGCAAAGTTATTTAACTTGATAAATAAAAAATAAAACAAATAAAAAATACTTTACAATTCTAGTCAGTTTTTAAACTTTAAAGTTACTGATACTTATACTTATACGTTTAGATGTAATGTTAATTGACTGTAATTTACACTCCATCGTCTATTACATCATGTGTCACTTATTAGAGAAAGAGCATATTATTCTATTTCAGCTACTAAACCCATAAGCGACACTTCGCTAAATACATACTTTTAAGTATATTCACTTATTTACAAACCTAAATAAGCAGATGATTACATAATTATCATTCTTCTACATATTAATCATAATTTATAACCTTTTTTTGCAATATGCAATATTATTTTCAGACTTCATGCATTACACCGATGCTTAAGCAACATAATTGACGTACAAAAAAGTTTTTTAAAAAAGTTGACATAACTGCAAACAATCTGAAAGTGATTAAATCAGAGCTTTTGACAGCCATAGTCAGTGCCAACAATTACATTATTATAAAAGTATAAAATTTTCTTTTTCACATCGATAAGCGGTTGACATCACGTATGATAATCATCAAGCATTTTTCATAAAAATTAGTAGTTTATCAGGGTTCATATACATTTTTGATAAAGTAGCGCTTATCACAATTATATATTCTTGTTTGAATAATAAAATATAAAAATGTTATGTTGATTTAATTAAGTTGTTTTGTTAGTACCGCGTCAAGTAACGCACCATTTTACATCCTATCGCGATTACAAGTCAGAAACCCCATTTTTAAGGATTTGACATGTTAAATGCAAATACTAAATTTTTGATATTAGATTTTGGATATTAAATTTTGAACCCTAAATTTTGAACCCTAAATTTTGAACTTTAAATGAATCGTCTCGAACAATGTATAATGAGAGTCTATAAATTGCAATGAATTATTAGCTTAACCATGATATTGCTATAATTTACGCAACTAACATATTTTTTAGGTGTATGACGCTAGGACTGTATATCTAGTAGTAATGGACTAGCTTCAAAATAAAGTACCAGGCAAAAACTCTCAATCCAGCATAAAACAGTAAAATCTGATTGGTATATCGGTATATTATTTAATTGCAAGTCCCTAAGTTAGTATTTATAACATCATACCTGATGGTAATTATGACCTAACGTCTAAGTTGCGACTGGTAATGATACTGCCATACAAGACAAACTTGACTCAATTGTTAACTGAAACTTTACATATTCTTGTATTTAAATAGGTAAAATACTTGTAAACTGTTATACAAACTTTTGATTACACTTCACATTTTATTAACTATGCTAATTTATCAGTTGATTTCATCCTAATAATCCGATATATATAGGAACCCGGTTTGAGTTCTGAATGAGTTTTTAGGCTTTAAGTTTATACCGTAAGCTTTTGAGACTCAGCATACGTTCAAAATTCAAATAGGAATCCGATAGTGTCAAATACATGTATAAAATAAATGTAGTATATTTTGATTACTAGAAAGGTAATATTACAAATTAAATAGTTTGATTATAAATAGACAATTTAGCTGAGTAATTAAACTTAATTTTTATGTGTAGCCTTGACCATAAATTGTTTTATATTCATTCTCTGACGTTAATCTTAAAAACCAAGAAAATCTAATGTTAAAAACTGTTGAAATTGCCAAAAATCCATCCGTAGAAACCTTACTTAATCTTTGGGCACAACGCTATACAATCAACCTATCCTCTGAAGACTTACAAAGCATATTATCAAATAATAGGTTGTTAGAAGTAGCATCATCTCAAGGTCGTTCTGTAACGGCTAAAAAGTTAAAAGAGAATGTTTTAAATGTGAATTGCCAAATGGCTTGGATTCAAACAAAAACTTTTTATGCTTATATCTCTAATATATTAGATTTAAGCGAAGCTAGACGAATTACTCAATTTGCCTTTCGTGTTTACAAAAAACTGATTGAAGTCTATCAAAAATATCCTTTAGAAGAGCTTGTAATTAGCATAGGACAACAATCACTGAATGATTTTGAAAAATCGATTGGAATACCTAATATTGCCGAGCTTGCATATGCACTCGAACCAACATTGCTTTTATTTCAAGAGCAGCATATGGTATCTAAAGATTGGCGCTCTTTGGGGTTTATGACGACACAATTAAACTTTTGTAATCAGCTAATTTTGAAAAAGCTTGAACCATCCGAACAAATTTTACTTGCTCCTTATTTAAAATTTGTTGAAGAGCAGGTAGCAATGCCTTGGCAAAGAGTTTGTGTTGCTGCCAGCAAGTATGAAATTGGTGCGTCGAAGCTAAAAATAGTAGAAGAAATGCTACCCAAGTCACAAGAAATTGCGCGTTCAACTTATGAGAGACTGTTGGGATTATTTCCTAATCAACGCAGTCGTCGTGGACTGTTAAGTGATACAGGAATTGGACATTCTTGTATTCGCGATTTGAACATGTTTCAAGCTTATTTTTGGTTATGTTTTTTGGAGGAAAATATTGTACCGATTGAACAGGAGTTATTACCTTTGTGTGCGATGGTGGTTGAGGGTGTAGATATTAAATGGGAATTGACTGAGAAGTGGTGTGAAGTTTTGAATATGGAAATTCTGAATCGTGTCACTTCGGAAAATAAAGAGATATTGCAACCTCACTTGCAACAAGTTAAAGAACTTTTTTGGCAGCAACGTTATAGTTTGGGTTTTAGGGAAGAAACTCAATTAGGGGAAGTAATTTCTAATTCATCTGCGATAGTCTGAACTGACAAACGACTTATATCCATCTGGGATTTTTACAGCAGAAGTCAGAAGTAAAACAGTTTTATATATGGCTTTTAGATTGTGTGACTCTACCTCATATAATTGCAATCTGCTGTATATTTAGATTTTTTTTATAACCTAAAATTCCGCTTGAACTTAGAATGGTACGTTACGCTTTGAAAACACACCTAATTCTCCACTTCTTTAATCTAGGATTCTGAGTTATTAAAATTTGAATTTGAATACTGGTGTACAGCAGTGATTAAATCATTGGGTGTACCGATATCTAGGTAGCTTCCGTCTGCAAATATTTCCGCTTGCACATGCATACCTTTTTTAATTGCTGCTTGGATGACATTACCTATCGGTAATTCTGGAAGTTTTGATAAATCTTTTTTGCCTTTAAAGTCAAAATATGCTGGTGGAGAAACTCAGTAAATGTGGGTTTCCAGACTGCGATCGCCCACATGTATTGTAAGTTTGAATATTCTGGTTTCTCAATGATTAAATTAACTTTTCCAGTTGCATCAAAATCAACCATACCAGCTTTTTCCGGGGTAGAAGTGGGAAATAAACCCAAAACAACATCTGCATCTGTTGCTGTTTGACGTGCAAAAATTTTTGTAAAGGCATCCTCTGGCTGAAATAAAATATCGGGGAAACCTAGTGCGACAATTGCATCCTCTACAAATGGATATGCTTGATCTAAGGTAAAGGGAACACCATAGGACAATCCCATGATTAAATATCCCAAATTCATCGATAGCATTGTACCGTCACCAAAATATGCAGGAATATCCCATTTACCCGATCGCAGAATAAAATACGCTTGTTCGATTCCTGCTAGTTGCATTTTTTCCAATAGGTAATGGGAAACAACCTTTGGACAAGCTTGATTATTTTCTGGCTGATGGAAACCGATTGGATATAATTCTTTACTCAAAGGTAAGGGAGAAATACGTGTAGCTTGTCCACCAGCAGGTAATAATCCGATTATTCTCCTTTGATTCATCGATTGACTCGTATTGCTTTAAGAATTATTTAGTTATCAAGATACAGCACTTCCGGCTATTCTGAAGCACAGTTTTACAAGCAAAACACTATGCTTTTAGGTCAACTACATCCCTTTCCTATCCTAACTTTTGAGACTGTGTGCGTACCTCATAGGAGGTGGAAGGAAAATGCTATATGTAGGACGAAGAATTCTTCGCCCTAATTCCAGTGTTTTAAACTATTTGGGTATTATGACCAGATATTGCATACGTAGATAGTGGCAGAAAACTAGAGTTCACCAATAATTTCCGGTTGAGTCAACTCATCAGACATTTCAATAATTGCCCGTAGCACAGGTTTCATCAGCACATCATCCGTATTATCAAAATCTTCGTAACGACGACGTTTCGCACGATTTGCCACCTGAACCGTAATACGATAGCGATTTGAAGCTGCATGAATCAAATCTTCAGAACGGTGCATAATTTGAGATTGTGTTGTCTCGAATTTAGAGCGCTTGAGCATAATCACTTGTTCTTGAGGTCAACTTTTAGTGTAACAGTGGGGAGTTGGGAATAGGGAGAAGAAGGAGAATTATAGTAATTTTATTGTTCCATATCCAATACCCAATATCGATTAACCACCTCTCTTGATAGAGGAAAACTTTGCTAAGAAAAATTTATAAGTAATTGATAACACTATTACAATTTCTCGATACAAGTTATGACTAATTTATTGGAAACTGCCACGAAAGCAGGCAATTTTAGTACTCTAATTAAAGCTGCTGAAGCTGCTCAACTATTAGATATTATCAAAAATTCGGATTCTTTAACGATATTTGCACCAACTGACGAAGCATTTAGTAAGTTACCGAAATCAACTTTAGATGGACTTCTTGAAGATATTCCCAAACTTAAGAAAATAGTAACTTACCACCTTACCTTTGGGGATGTACGCTCCGATGATTTAATTCAAATTGACGAAGCTCCAACAGTTGAAGGTTCGATTTTAGCAATTGAAGAAGAGTGAAAGTGGAATTAAAGTTAATAATGCCAATGTGCTTAAGACCGATATTCTCGCCGATAATGGAGTAATTCACGTAATCGATGAAGTCTTAATGCCTGCAATAATGGGAGGAAACATAACTCCTAATTCCTGAATTCTAATTTTTAACACCAAAAATACAACCACTACGAGGAGGGACATTTAAACTAATATTTTTAATTTCCCCTTCTTGATTCCATTCAATTTCACCATCTCCATAAACTAATTTCTCCAGTTGACAATCCAAGCTATCTATATCAAAAGTTGCTTTTGCAAATGCTGTACCTGCATTAACAGCAATCAATAACTCTTCATTCCCCAAGTCATTTTTTAGAGTGCGGGCAAAAACATATAATTCACCTTGCGCGTACAATGTTCTATAATTACCAATACGCAAACATAGGTATTGATGGCGCAGGGTAATTAACTTATTATGTGTATCAAGTATTTCCTTATCCCAAGCCGATTCTAATGGAAATCCCCGTCGCGAATCTGGGTCAATTCCTCCCGGCAATCCTACCTCATCACCATAATAGACACTTGGCGCACCTGGAAATGTCATCAACAGCAATGTCGCTAATTTAACACTTTCCTTATCCCCACCAGCTATTGTCATCAACCTTGCAGTGTCATGACTGGCAAGTAAATTTAATTGAGTAAGCTGAATTTCCCAAGGATAAAGTGCAAGCAAATCTTGAATTTTAGCAGCATATTCGGCAGCAAATAATGGTGGATATGGCTGATAATCGCGGGATTGAACCTGTTCTAAAACAACCCTATCTCCTGCGGCAAATGCGATCGCAGCACCTGCAAATAGATAATTCATCACACCATCAAACTGGGTTCCATCTAGCCACTCTCTAGAATCACCCCATACTTCTCCCACAATATAGGCTTCAGGATTAATTGCTTTAACGCGATCGCGAAATTCTTGCCAAAAACCTGGTGTCTTAATTTCAAATGGTACATCCAATCGCCAGCCATCAATGCCAAATTCAATCCAATATTCGGCTATTTCCATGATATATTCCCGCACTTCTGGGTTATCGTGGTTAAATTCTGGCAAAGCGCGATTTCCTGCCCAACTTCCATAATTTGCAGGTACATCACCAGTATAAGGTGCGAGGGGCCAGCCTTCGATTTTGAACCAATTTACCCACGGGGAATAGGGACCATTTTCTAATACATCATGGAAAAAGAAAAAACCACGACTCGAATGATTAAAAACCCCATCTAAGACAATTTTAATATTACGAGAATGTGCTGCATCCAATAATTCTTTAAATGCTTGATTCCCTCCCAGCATCGGGTCTACTTGGTAATAATCATGTGTATGATAGCGGTGATTACAAGCTGATTGAAAAATTGGAGTAAAGTAAATTGCATTAATTCCCAAAGATTCAATGTAATCCAACTGTTCGATAATTCCCCACAAATCTCCTCCTTTATATCCTTGTAAAGTTGGCATTGCTTCCCAATCTTCCCAGTTGACGTTCTGAACTAATCTTTTGCGGGGTTGCTTATTCTTCGCATCCGATATTTGTTTGCTCCTAGCATCCGATATTTGTTTGCTCCTAGCAAAACGGTCTGGGAAAATTTGATAGAAAACAGCGTGCTTTACCCAATCTGGTGTTTGAATTTGCATGTATGAGTAGTGATAACTTCATCGTCATAATTACAGATTAATTATGTTTTGCGATCGCACTTCTGGTAGAAATTTTTTAGTATTGAATAATTGCACTGAATAATTACAAGATAAAACTCTGGCTTGCTGCGCGAAGTAAATTCATATTGGCAGCAATACATCAATTTTTATTTCTTGATTTAATAGCTTTAGGATAATGTTATATTTTGGACAAAATTGAGATGTTCTTGACTAGTTAAACCCTGTTGCAAAACAACTAAAACTTTTGCAATATCACCCGCAAGCAATGCCATAACATCCAACCATAAACCAGGAAAAATAGTACTTTGGATTACACCATTTACATCAGGTTTTAGTAATATATATTCACCATTTTCTAAAACAAACCAATCTAATTTACTTTCTAAAACTTGCCAAACAATATATTCCTTAACCCCATTGCGACGATATACCTTTTTCTTATCATGTAAATCATTTGCCGCACTACTAGCAGCAACCTCCACAATTAATTCTGGGACACCTTCAATATAATCATCTTCGCTCACAATCGAACTACCACCAGACTCAAAACGCAGTAAAGCATCCGGTTGAGGTTCATTATCAGCATCTAACCTTACTGTTGCATTGTCCCCCATACCAACCCCTGGAGTTGCAGCTTCATAAACTCCTAACCAAGTCATTAAGCGTCCGTGAGGTTTACCATGACTTACATAGCGTACTGGAGATGCCATATATACAATTCCTTCAATTAGTTCTGCTTTTTTAATATGTGGCATTGCAGTATATCGACGCTCAAATTCGTCACGAGTTAGTCTGTCACCGCTTTCGAGGGGAAAAATACGATTTGCAAAAGTAGTCATGACAGCTGATTCCAAATAGCAAGTGTACTACTGCATCCAGTATATCGAAGATTAAGTTGCGAATAAAATTTAAATTTATAGCTGTATCAAGTGCGATGTGGAAACCACTTCAACCAAGCATCCCAATTTTGGACGATATCAGCTAATGCTTGATAACCCTGACTACGAGGATGAGCTTTATCATTCGCATATACTTCATCAAACCAAATAGTTGATTTTTTTAAAACCGGAAAAACATCAAGATAAGGAATATCTAATTCACGACAAATCCTGGCAAAATAACTTGATAATTCAGCTATGCGAGTATTTTGGTCGTTGTCCAACATTGGTGATGGTCCAACCATTAAAACTGGATATAATTTTTTTGCTTCCCTCAATATTTGTCGCACATTAAATATAGAATTTAACAGCGATAGTCGCGTTTTTCCATTGAGAATAACGGTATCATTTACCCCAAAGGAAAATACAACTCTACCCTCATCATTCGATGGTAAACGATAGGTAACTTCATTTCTCCAGCGATGCTTCAGTTCTTCGGTTGTTTCACCACGAACTCCCAAATTGTAATACGTTAGGTCATAACCTTTTTTGTTAGCATCGACGCAAACTCTACCAGTCCAACCAAGACATTCAGTATCACCAGTGCCATTCACAAAAGACTCGCCAACAAAGCAAATTCTAACCGATGGTAGATGTTCAGATTTCACTTTATTATATTTTATCAGAACGTTAAGAAGCACATTTTAACTGATGAAATTATAATTGCAAATTGTAATTGTAAGTTTTGAGACTTGAAAAATAGTTAAATTATATTAAGCCTATTTTTAAATTTGAAGATTGATAAAACAAGCCAAAAATAAATAAGAGAGGCAGAAATTCTACCTCTCCGGTACATGGGAATAAAAAGCTAAATTAAAACCCTAATTGCTTAACCAGACTCAAATTTGGGAACCAAACTTAGTAGCGATAACCACCAGTGCCACCTTGGCTTGGTTTGTGAACAATGAAGCTAAGTACTTGACATTGTTTGATATTATCAAAACCAACAACACGGATGTAGCAATTGCCATACTGAGAACGGCACTGTTGTACTTCACCGAGTACTTCTTGGGTGCTGCGTGCGTTGAACAAAGGCAACTTCCACAATGTCCAGTAAAATTCAGTTGGTTCAGACTGTTCGTTAAATTCAACCGCAGGAATATAACCTTGGTTCAAAATGTACTGAACTTGTTTTTGAATTTGAGCGTCAGAGAGAGGAGGAAGATAAGAGAGAGTCTCAAAACGACGCTCTTTTGGTAAAGTTTGCATAGCTTAATAGTGTGATGGGTTGCAAGTAATTGATTATTTGATAGTTATTAGTTATCAGCTAGTTAGTATCGGTTAATTTAGTTATTGGTTATTAGTCTATTGATTTTTGGCTTTTGCCTTGACCATTATCCATATAACAATTACCTATTACCCATTACCCATTAGCAATTATCTATTAACTACCATCGTGTAATTCGGTGTCCAATTCACTCTTTGAACTAGGGTGAGACACGCTAAACTGCGTGATACGTTCGAGATGCTGCTTGCGATGTTCCATATTGGCTTGCTGAATTCCCATGCGAACCATTTCAGGTAAAAATTCGGCAACTTCTTCGGCAATGTGTTCGCGAACAGTCATGATTCGCATTGCTAAATCTGGTTTTTCATAGAACAAGCTTTCGATAAACTTTTCCCCATCTTGAACCTTACCAGAGGAAAAGTTATGCAACCAATGCTGTAAGGGAGGATTGGTTTCATCAAGCTGTAATAATACCGTTCGCAATGCCTGATATGTCAAGTAGCTTTGCAGCGTCTTTGCTGTATCTTTCGCAATTTGCTTTATATTCATGCCTGACCCCAGCTTTAGGAGTTATGAGTACGAGTTATGAGTTATGAGTTATGAATTATAAGTGTTAAGTTCTGAATCATGAAGTTAGCAAAAATACCAACTTCTAATCCTAAGTTCCTAAATCTCAACTCCTAACTCTCAACTCTCAACTCCTAACTATGTATCAGACTGTATCCATTGCCTCGAACTCGAACTTGATTTCTTTCCATAGTTCGCAAGCAGCAGCAAGTTCAGGAGACCATTTACAAGCTTCGCGGATAACGTCGTTACCTTCGCGAGCTAGGTTGCGTCCTTCGTTACGTGCTTGGATACATGCTTCAAGAGCAACGCGGTTTGCGGTTGCACCGGGAGCATTACCCCAAGGGTGTCCCAATGTACCACCACCGAATTGCAGTACGGAGTCATCACCGAAGATTTCGACGAGTGCGGGCATGTGCCATACGTGGATACCACCCGAAGCAACTGCCATCACACCAGGCATGGAAGCCCAGTCTTGGGTAAAGTAAATACCACGAGACTTGTCTTGCTCGACGTAGTTTTCGCGCAATAGGTCAACGAAGCCCATTGTGATGCCTTTTTCGCCTTCGAGCTTACCAACAACGGTTCCGGTGTGGATGTGGTCTCCACCAGACATACGTAGGGTTTTAGCTAAAACGCGGAAGTGAATACCGTGGTTTTTTTGACGGTCGATTACTGCGTGCATCGCACGGTGGATGTGTAGTAATAAACCGTTATCGCGACACCAACGAGATAAGGTGGTGTTAGCGGTAAAACCTGCTGTCAAGTAGTCATGCATGATGATGGGCATTTTGAGTTCTTTGGCGAACTCAGCCCGTTTCATCATTTCTTCGCAGGTAGGAGCGGTAACGTTGAGGTAGTGACCTTTGATTTCTCCTGTTTCTGCTTGCGATTTGTGGATGGCATCAGCTACAAACAAGAAGCGATCGCGCCAACGTTGGAAAGGCTGAGAGTTAATGTTTTCGTCGTCTTTGGTGAAGTCCAAACCACCACGCAAACACTCGTAAACAGCGCGTCCGTAGTTTTTAGCCGATAAACCTAGTTTGGGTTTGATTGTACAACCCAACAAAGGACGACCATACTTGTTTAATTTGTCACGCTCTACTTGGATACCGTGGGGAGGACCTTGGAAGGTCTTGAGGTATGCAACAGGAATACGTAAGTCTTCCAAACGTAATGCACGTAACGCTTTGAAACCAAACACGTTCCCTACAATCGAGGTCAACATGTTGGTTACAGAGCCTTCCTCAAACAAATCGAGAGGATAAGCTACGTAAGCAATGTATTGATTATCTTCGCCAGCAACTGGCTCGATATCATAACAACGACCTTTGTAGCGGTCTAGGTCGGTGAGCAAGTCAGTCCATACAGTAGTCCAAGTACCTGTGGAAGACTCAGCCGCAACAGCAGCACCAGCTTCTTCGGGTGGTACTCCTGGTTGGGGAGTCATCCGGAATGCTGCCAGAATATCTGTATCTTTAGGTGTGTAATCTGGGGTGTAATAAGTAAGTCTGTAATCTTTGACCCCTGCCTGATACCCTGTTTTAGCCTGGGTCTTCGTTTGAGCGTAAGACATATTTCCCTTCCAACAAGATGTCACTTATCGACGTTTCGACGCGATCGCAATTTGCACAATATGCAATTTCACTCTCTATCAAGCATTTCTTCCACAAATATCGAGTATAAATTTCCCTGATAAAAATATCAGAGCCAACTCACCTTTTAAAACCAAAGGTTTATTTACTTGTTTACTTTCAACCTCTGTACTTAAGTATTTAACATAAGTACATGATTTTTCTCTTCTTTTCTGCTATCCAAAAAGAGCCTCTTTATCTCTTTGCCCACAATCCAACTAAATTGTCTCGACCTGATTAACGACTTTGTTCAAAGAAGCAATCTTTATATCTCTTTCCCTCTGTCATACTCTCTGGAATCAATGAGCGCGACTTCGCCGAAAGTCTTTTCGGCTCTCGATTGCGATTCGACTTGACTCTTAACTGGGCACAAACACAGACAAAAATTTCCTTGATGGAGACTTTAGATGAATGAACGGCAAAAGACAAAAATTGCACATTGCGTAAATTGTGATTCGTTAATCACTATACCAACAATACGATAAGTTAATCTTTGAATATTCTTAACTTTCTTATTTAGATTTGTTATTACATATTTATTTAAACTTTTTGTAACAAACTATTTACAAAGTGCATTAAATATGGGTTTGAGAATTGGGCATGGGGAATTGGGCATGGGGATAGAAAAGAAAAAAGAACTGCTTTAGAAGACCGATAGAACTACGGAGAGTGCAGGTCGTTTATCTATAATTGCCCAATCCCCATTGCCCATTGCCCATTGCCCAATCCCCATTGTCCATTGCCCACTTAGTCAAAAAAAGCTCATAAAGTATTGAAAATTGCAAATTTTGGGAACACTGATAATAATCCTGAGCTTTTCGCAAAGGCGATGGGGAGTGTCTCCAAAGGAAACTTAACAGTGGTATTTTTTCGTAAGCATACTAATTTATTAATTACATCTGCTTTAACAGGGTTGATGGTTTTAGCTGGGGCAAATCGGGTGACATTTGCTCAAAACACACTAGATATCGATCCATCCGAGTTAACTCCAGCTTATCCGGCATCTGCACCTCCTCCGGAGAAGGAAGAATCAGCCGACGATGATAGAAGGCAGGAAGTTGATTACCGGGTTAACGCTTTACAAAGGGATTTTACGGGGAACCTCTGGGTTGGTGCGTGGCGAGGGTTGTCGCGGATTGACCCAAATACAGGTAAAATTTTGGCGAGAGTGAGTTTACCCAATACTGCGATTGGCGCGATCGCACAAGATAAAGTGGGGCGTTTGTGGGTGGGAACTTATGAAGGATTAAAGCGAGTAGATTTACGTACAAGTGAAGTGACCGCTCAGAATTTATTTTACCTTCTAAGCGCGTCCTCTCGTTGTTATTAGATAAACGGGGCTACTTGTGGACGGGTACTGACAACGGTTTAGCGTTAGTTAGTCCCGACCAAGGTTTAATTATGACCACAGTCAAAAATTTACCTGGTGTTAGTGCAAATGCCATGACATTAGACGCAGAAGGGCAACTTTGGGTGGGAACCCTGGATGGTTTGGTGCGAGTAAACTCAGCTAATGCCTTCATTCTCAAAAAAATTCAGAATTTACCAGGGGGAACAGTACAAACCCTGGCAATTAGTCCCCAAGGTTTAATTTGGGCTGGGATGCCAAATAACTTACTTGTGGTTAATCCCAAGAATGGCATGGTGTTACGTTCTGTAACAAAATTGCGCGGTAAAAATGTCACATCAATTCGTTTTGCCAAGGATGGTAGCGTTTGGGTGGGTACAAATAATGGTTTAATGCGTTTAAATCCGAGTACAGGAGCTATTTTAGACCAAGTGGCTGGTTTACCATCAAGCCGAGTTTTGGCATTAGAACCTGATACTGGAAACAAATTGTGGGTTGGTACTAGCCAGGGTTTAGCCTGGTTGATGCCAAAAATGCCCAAAGCAAAAACCCATTTAGCATTCAGTAGGGAAGTAAAATAATTGTTATGGGCAATGGGCAATGGGCATTGCGAATTGCACCATGCCCTATCCCCGATGTCCCATCCCCAATTTATTATGCCTGTCACCATTCAGCAACTAATTCAATGGAAACAACAAGGTCGTTCGATTGTATCTTTAACGGCATGGGATTATATAACTGCCCAAATTTTGGATGCGGCTGGTGTCGATTTAATCCTGGTTGGTGATTCGATGGCGGCGATACTTGGGTATGAAACAACACTACCAATTACATTAGATGAAATGATTTATCATGCCAAAGCGGTGCGGCGTGGGACAAAAAGAGGATTAACTGTAGTAGATTTACCATTTTTGACGTATCAAGAAAGTATTCAGCAGGCGATACATTCGGCTGGACGAGTATTAAAAGAAACCGGGGTACAAGCCGTAAAGTTAGAAGGTGGATATCCAACGATGGTGGAAACAGTTTCGCGTTTAGTGCAAGCTGGGATTCCGGTGATGGGACATGTGGGATTAACTCCGCAGTCGGTACATCAATTGGGTTTGCGACAGCAGGGGAAAACTCAGGAAGCTGGGGAAAGAATTTTACAAGAAGCGATCGCATTGGAACAAGCTGGAGCATTTGCGATCGTTTTGGAGCATATACCCGCAGATTTGGCTTTAGAAATTACCCAGAAATTAAGTATTCCCACAATTGGTATTGGTGCGGGGAAGGATTGTGATGGGCAAGTTTTGGTGACTTCTGATTTATTAGGACTAACGGAAAAACAACCACCTTTTGCCAAGGTTTATACTAATTTACGCGAGATGATAAATAGTGCAGTTCAGGAATTTAGCACGGAAGTCAGAGAAAAGAAGTTTCCCCAATAAATTTGATAGTTATTTTGCTGGGAATAGAAAATAAACAAACGATTAAAATAATGGAAAAGAAAAATATTTCAAGTATTCCAAGTTTTATTTTTAGCCGAATCAATGAAACGAGATATTTAAGGCTCAAATCAACCCGCAGATTTTTTTACCTGGCACTATTAATCATAGTCATGACTGCCGTTTTTTTAGTGCTGAACCAAGTCATATTCATCCAACTTTAGGCTCAAGCTTGTTGGGAACTCAGCCAGTTATGGCACAACAGCGAATTACTGTTGGTGATGCTTGGCGACAAGTTTATCAGCAATTACCCAATTTTCCCAAGGAAAATAATTACACAAGTAAGGAAGGTGGGAAAATTGCCGAAAATAACACTTTAGTCGGAAGAATTATTCAATATCATTTTTATGTTAAAGGACGTGCGCCAAATTATCGCTTCGATTGGAAATTAACATTAGCTGATTATTTAGGTGCAAACGAAGTTATATATGATACGAGTTATCCAGGACATGAATTGTTGAAAAAAAATCCCTTGGATGGAGATAAAGCCGCGATCGCAAAACTTTCTCGCGGTCAACGTGATACATTAGTTCAAACTTTGGTTAATGTGTTTAGTCCCAAATCGTAAATTCCCCCAATTCCCAATCCCCAATGCCCAATCCCCAATGCCCAATACTAAAATGAATCGTGTCGTTAAAACTGGAATTGGTTGGAGAATTGGTTGGAATCCTTCTGCACCTTTATTTAAAGGGTTGCTGGGGACTGAAAATTGGGCTGTGGAATTAACTGAAGCTGAATTGGATGATTTTTGTCGTTTATCCGCACAATTGGCAAATACGATGCAGCAATTAGCATCTGAATTGATGGATGGGGAAAAAATTGCTTGTGAAGCTGAAAGTGATTTGGTTTGGATGGAGGTTGAAGGTTATCCCCATGATTATGGTTTGCGGTTTATTCTCAATTCAGGACGCTCTGTAGAGGGTGAATTTGCGAGTGTTGCTGTGGGTGGTTTGCTGCAAGCTGCGAGTATGCTTAAGGTGTTTTAATTTTCTGGCAATTTATGCTATTATATTTTGGTTGAACATTGCGAAGTTTAGATTTGTTATAAAAAGAATCTAAAATCGCTTTTACGGGGCGTAGCGCAGCTTGGTAGCGCGCCACTTTGGGGTAGTGGAGGTCTTGGGTTCAAATCCCAACGTTCCGATTTTTGCTTTTTAAAAACCTTTTAACTGAAAAAAGCTTTGACCTGTTGGTGTTTGAGATGCTAGCAGGTTTTTAGATTTTAGGTATATTTGGGATGCGATAACTCCACAGGAGTCGCTTCGCGATCGCACCACAGCATTCGCAAGTCTAAGGCAATCCTAAAAGCATACGCGATCGTATTTTCCAAGGCTGTTTTGATTCGCAGTGGAAAATTATTGCATCATATCCCAAGTTTCGCTTTTACCTCTTCCCAACTGATGGTTTCTCCAAGTTCGGCTTGAGCTATACTTTCCTGTAACTTCTTGGAAAAATCGCGATCGCAAAAAATGAAAAACGTTTCTAACACAGCTTGAAAATAATCGAATATAGTCAAATTGACTAATAGATTTGTTTTGTCATACATACATCAATAAAAAATTTGAGACTTTCCAAGCTTTTCATTTGCATCTAGAGGATTCTGCACGAGATAAATAATATTATCTCCCCTTTACGATAAATTAACCTTAAAGAAGTGCATCCCAGGAGAAAGTCATGAAGGCAGTATTAATGACAGCAGTAGGAAACCCAGAGGTATTACAACTACAGGAAGTAGCAAAACCTTCTCCCCAACCAACTGAACTATTAGTTAAACTAAAAGCCGCAGGTATCAATCCTATCGATATCAAACTCCGACAACGTGGCACTTTTTTCCCCGATAAAATGCCTGCAATTATTGGTTGTGATGGTGCGGGAATCGTCGAAGCGATCGGTGCAGAAGTGACGAAATTTCGTGTTGGTGATGAGGTCTATTTCTGTAATGGTGGATTGGGTGGACACCAAGGAAACTATGCTGAATACACTACCATTGATGAAAAATTTGCCGCACAAAAACCGAATTCTGTCTCCTTTGCGGAAGCTGCTGCTGCTCCTTTGGTAATGATTACAGCTTGGGAAGCACTATATGACAGAGGAAGACTCGAACCTGGGGAAAAAGTCTTAATTCATGCGGGTGCTGGTGGTGTGGGACATGTGGCGATACAATTAGCAAAGCTCAAAGGTGCGATGGTCGCTACAACTGTGCGATCGCTAGATAAAACTAGTTTTGTGCGACAGTTGGGAGCAGATGCAGTCATTAATTCCCTGCAAACCGATTTTGTTCAAGCTGCTTTAAATTGGACGCAGGATGAAGGTGTGGATTTGGTATTTGATACTATTGGTGGGGAAATATTTTCTCAATCGTTCCCAGCAGTACGGGTATATGGAGATATTGTAACTATTTTGGAACCCGATCCAAGTACTGTGTGGAAGGTTGCACGTAATCGCAATCTCCGCATTAGTTTGGAACTAATGTTGACTCCAATGTTGCAAGGAATGGTGCAAGTGCAACAATATCAGGCAGAAATTCTCGAACAATGTGGGAATTGGATGGAGCGAGGAGAGTTAAAAATTCATGTTAGTCATGAGTTTCCGTTACAGGATGCAGCAAAAGCTCATAAATTACTTGAAGGTGGGTCAATGACGGGTAAGATTGTTCTACTAATTGATAATTAATTCAGACATAATCAAGTTGGACGAATCATTTTTTAAACGCAGAGTATCGCAGAGGAAAGCGCAGAGTCTCGCAGAGAAACTACTTTGTGTACCTCTGCGTTTAGCCTCTGCGTACCTTTGCGTTTTACTAATTTCTCTTTTTCTTTTCTTTTTCCCTCTTCCCGCACAAGCACAATCGCAACTCGAACGGATACCGCTAACATTGGATTTATTGCAGGAACGACTGCACAATCCCATTTTACGTGAGGGAAATTTGACTTTAGATTTACGACAGATGACGATAGATTTACGACCAGAAAATGCAAGTTTTCGTGATGAGTTTTATCAGGTTTTGCGGAAGGAGTTACAAAAAGCTGGTGCAAAATCTTTGGGTTTAGATTTGAGTAATTCGCTGATTCAAGGTGATTTTGTGGGTAGTGATTTGGGTATCAGAACCACAATATATCCACAAGCAATTTCACCAACTTTTTCTCCCTCCGAACAGGAACAAATTGCCCAATTACGGGGTGTTTGTTTAGAATCATTAGCAATGGCTTTACCTAGTTCTAAGGATTGTCGTTCGCTATTAAGAAGTCAGGCAAATTTATCTAGTGATATTAGTGTTTTTCGGGGGATACTAACGCTACAAAAAACGCGATTTAATGGGGCTGTGCAGTTTGCTAATACTTTTTTTCTCCAACCTGTTGATGCACAGGGAGCTATTTTTAATCAATCGGTAAATTTGATGGAGACGAGGTTTAGTCGTGCGGCTAATTTTACTGGTGTTGTTTTTCGTAGGGAAGTTCAGTTAGTTAATAGTATATTTTTTGATAAAACTGATTTTAAACAAGCACAATTTCAAGAAGGTGCTTATTTTCAAGATAGTAGCTTTCAAGAAGATGCTAATTTTACTCAAGCAATTTTTAAACAGCTAGCTAAATTTAGTCGTTCTATTTGGTGGAAGAATGCTGATTTCTCCCAAGTTAGTTTTGCTGGACAGACACAATTTACTAGAAGTGATTTTAATCAGTCTTTATTGTTGACGGAAGCAACTTTTGAACAAGCTGTGACGTTTCGGGAAGCAAGTTTTAAGTTACCTGTGACTTTGCGAAGTGCAAGTATTTTGAATTTGGCTGATTTTAGCGATACTAATTTTACTAAGTCTGCCGATTTAAATGTGTCGGGGTTGGGGTTTAACTCGAATCAAGCGAAGATTTTGGGAAATCCTGGTGAAATTGGGAAGGTACTTTCGGTTTCTGGGTTACAGGGGAATCAAAACGTGTTGCGGAATTTGGGACAAAATTTCCGTTCGCTACAGCAAATTGCCGATGTCAATCAACTTGAATATACTAAGCAGCAGCTACGTTTGATTGAACTTGCACGAAAATTATTTGGTACTAATATTAATACAGCTTCCGCAGAAAAATTAATTGAGTTGGGTTTTTCTATTGCCCAGGTAGAAGCGATTATTGAGTATCGTCGAGCAGAACTGTTTCGCGATCGCAGTGAATTACTAGCATTACCTAATATTGATTTAGACACATATATCCAAGTTGGCGATCGCATTATCGTCAGTGAACCTTTATTATTGGGTGAATGGTTGTTAACTGCTTGGAGTTGGTTTGCTTTATCTTTGCTTTTATTGCTATCGGGATACGGTACGCAGGTATGGTTGGTTTTTGGAGTGGGAATAATTGCGATCGCATTTTTTGGTTTGATCTACTGGTTAATAGATAGGTTTCGTCGTCTGCATCCAGTGCCAATTCTCCCTAATTCTGATGAAACTTATTGGATTTTAGGAAGTTTCTGTATTTTTAATATTGTTGGGTTACTGGCAATTTTCCGGAATGCCGAACAACCTTGGTTAACTTTGGGATGTTTGCTATTAATTATTTTGCCAATTCCCATAACTTTAATTATTCGACTTTATAAAATTGGACGTTTTCACAATCAAATGGATGTTTCCTATTTCACGGAGGATGGAACATTGCGACAGTTGCGTTTATTGATTGGACGTTTACCTGTAATTCCGAGAAATCAGGCATTTCGCGATAGATATATGCCAATATTATGGGATAGACGCTGGAATTGGTTAAATTATTTTGATTTTAGTTTGAATAATTTATTACGTTTAGGTTTAATGATATTCGATTGCGGGATGAATATCTTCCTGGCATTATTTCCAGTTTGGCATGGTATCAATGGAGTTTGGGAGTTTTGTATATTACTTTGCTATTATGGACACTTTCCCGGACAATTCCCGGTTTGAATTTACTGATTTATTTGAAGTAGAAAAGTGCGAATCTTTGTATTATCTATAACTTGTTCTGTACTGTTTTTCTGCGGGAAAATAACATGTATAAATAAAGTAAAACTATAAAAAAAATCCCGAAATCACCGGGTTGAAAAATAACAGTATGCTTCAAAGTCTGTTTTCCAGCAAACTGAGTTCGCGTACCTCCAACTTAATTTTTTTAGCATTGGGAGTCAGCGCTACATTAACAGCCACATTGACAATGACATCTCCCGCATCTGCCCAAAGTTCAACGATTATCTATCAACGCACCACAACTTACGATAATTACCATAAACCTTACGTAACTAACTTTATCTATGGTAGTCCGATTTCTACACCCGTTCCAGTTAACCCATATACTGGACGAGTAATTCAAGGAAACGATAATTTCTATCATAATTCCTATCCGCAACGTAGGGTAATTGTCCAACCTCGCGTGAGAAGATATATCAAAAATTCAACTTTGGTAAATCCAATTTTAGTAAATCCAAATATCCGCAACTCTACTATTATCAACCCTAGAATTTTAAATCCCCATCGTCATTATTACGGCAATCCCATCCATCGTAATTCTGGAACTATTTTTATCAGACCATAAATCACAAAAATTTCCTGTAAATTTTATTGTAGGGGCGGGGTTTTCCCGCCTCGTACTATGGTGTAATTAATAAACTTACGGCTAGGATATTTTATTTACGTAAATCCCCACAGCGAACATAATTAAATCACATCATAAAATTAGAACCAACAAGCATAGTTCCAATCCCCACATCGGTAAATATTTCCAACAATAGGGAATGAGGTATGCGACCATCAAGAATATGCGCTGCTTTTACACCTTGAGCAAGCGATCGCACACAGCAATTCACTTTCGGTATCATTCCCCCCGCAACAACCCCTGTAGCAATCAAATCTCGTGCTTCTTGGATATCAAGTTTGGGAATCAGGGTTGAAGGATTTTTATAATCTTTCAAAATACCTCTGGTATCGGTGAGTAAAATTAGCTTTTCCGCACCTAAAGCAGCAGCAATCTCCCCCGCGATCGTATCAGCGTTGATATTATATGCTTGTCCCGTTTCGTCAGCAGCGACACTCGAAACTACCGGGATATAACCATTTTCTGCTAACGTATTCAAAATACTCACATCAACACTGCTAACATCCCCAACAAAACCGATTCCTTCCTGTCCTTGGGGACGAGCTGTAATCAAGTTACCATCTTTGCCGCACAATCCAACAGCTTTACCCCCAGCTTGATGAATTAACGAAACGATTTCTTTATTAACACGACCGACTAACACCATTTCCACCACATCCATTGTCGCAGCATCGGTAACGCGCAAACCATTTTTGAACTGCGCTTCAATGCCCAATTTATCCAACCAACTATTAATTTCTGGTCCACCACCGTGGACAACGATTGGACGTAAACCAACGCAGGAGAGGAAAACAATATCCCGAATCACCGTATCTTTGAGTTGGGAGTCTTTCATTGCCGCACCACCATATTTTACCACCACAGTGCGACCAGCGAACTGTTGAATGTAGGGTAATGCTTCGCTGAGAACACGAACACGGGTTGCTTCGGCTTGTTTGATGTATTCTGTATCGTTAACCATGATGAGGAGTTGTAGATTGTGGAAGTATTTTTGACCTAAACTTTGCCACGGGGATTCTCCCCTGTGGCAAGATTTACAATTTAAAAGAGTTTTGCGCTTAAAACAATCTCCCACAGAAAAACTGCAACATTAGATATAATTTGTAAAACAATATTTTTTCACTCAGTGAAGATTGAAAACTGTTATAAAAGTTAATATTATTTTGCGATCGCATTGCGATGTTACAAGCACAAGAAATTTTAGTCGAACGATATCAACTTCAACGAATTTTGGGTGAAAGTGCCAGTCGTCAAACTTGGTTAGCGCTGGATTTGACGAATCAAGAACCAGTTGTGGTGAAATTGCTGTTAGTGAGCGATAATTTACAGTGGGATAATTTGCGGCTATTTGAGCGGGAAGCTAAAGTACTGCGACAATTAGACCATTTTTATATACCCCAATATCGCGATAGTTTTGTTCTCGATCGCAACATTGTATCGTTTGCTTTGGTTCAGGAATATATTCCCGCAAAATCCCTCAAGGAAGTATTAGGGGAAGGGAAAATTTTTAACGAAACCGAAGCTAGAGAAATTGCGATCGCGGTTCTCAAAATTCTCATTTACCTCCACAAACTTAGCCCTCCCGTTTTACATCGGGATATTAAACCTAGCAATTTATTAATTGAACTATCAAGAAATCAAAAAGCTCAAATTTACTTAGTTGATTTTGGTGCTGTGCAAGACAAAGCCGCAGCCGAAGGGGCAACTTTTACGGTGGTGGGAACCTATGGGTATGCTCCTCTAGAACAGTTTGGGGGACGAGCCACATCTGCTTCTGATATATACGCACTGGGAGCTACTTTAGTTAATTTAGTGACAGGCATTGTACCCGCAGATTTGCCGCAGTTTGATTCCAAAATGCAATTTGCGAATCTGGTTCAACTCAATCCAGGGTTTGTGAGGTGGTTACAAAAAATGACCGAACCTAATTTAGAATATCGCTTTGAAAGTGCATCGGCAGCTTTGGAAGCTTTGGAAATAAATCAAGAAGCAATTACTGCAACTCGTGTGAGTAGAGATATTCCCCTGACTCCCATATCCATAAGCAAATCAGCAAATAAATTAGTAGTTCATATCCCTGGAAAAAAAATATCTTAGGATTAGCAATTGGAAGTATTGGATTAATTCTCTGGGTATTGTTTTGGTTGCCGACTTTAAGCATAAATCTTCTTCCTTTCAACCCTGGTGTTATCTGGATTTTTACATGGTTAATATTAGGGTTTTTATTTACAGCTTGGTGGACATTACCCAGTCATGTAGAGAGTTATATTTGTTTGGATAATCGCAATTTTGAAATTAAATGGAAGCTATTTGGATTCACTCTGAGAACCCAGCGTGGTAGTGTCTCAGATATTGATAAGGTTTATAGTTCTAAAACTGGTAATTCAGATATGAAAAATTTGTATGAGATAGTTTTATCTTTGGGGGTAAATGAATACTATTTTGGTCGGGTTAAAGGTAATCTGAGCTTGGAAGAAAGTCGTCATATTGCTTCAGAAATTAGAGATTGGTTAGGGATTTAGGTGCTTTTTTTTATTTTTTCAGTATCATCTTAATTAATGTTGGGTTACGCAAAGCCTTCACCCAACCGACAAAGCTACAAAACTATAAAATTACATTTTAAATTAATTATCTAATTTTTAAGACAAGGAACTGAGAGTAAAATGTTAGAATCAGGACAGATATTAGAAAACAAAAATCGCTACAAATTAGAAAAAAAATTAGGGCAAGATAGCAGTCGTCAAACTTGGTTAGCTACATCATTAGATTCGCAAGCATCGCAAACAGAAAAAGTAGTTCTCAAATTACTAACCCTCAGTCCACAAATTCAGTGGGATGAACAAAAATTATTTGAACGGGAAGCTCAAGTTTTAAAAAACCTCAATCATCCCCGCATTCCCCAATACCGCGATTATTTCGTAATAGAGAATTTACCAGGTTCAAAATTTGCTTGGTTTGTCTTAGTCCAAAACTATATCCCCGGTATATCCCTCCAAGAAGCACTCAACCAAGGACAGCGTTTTTCTGAATCTCAAGTCGAAAAAATTGCCGTTGAGATATTAAGTATTTTAGTTTATTTACACGAACTCAATCCACCCTTATTACATCGCGATATTAAACCGAGTAATTTGATTTTGGGAACAGATGAACGGGTTTATTTAGTTGATTTTGGTGCTGTGCAAGATAAAGCTGTTACCGAAGGTGTAACTTTCACAGTAGTCGGAACTTACGGTTATGTACCGATGGAACAATTTGCTGGACGTGCTGAACCTGCATCCGATTTATATGCATTAGGTGCGACATTAATTCATTTACTAACGGGAACAAGTCCAGCCGATTTACCCTATGAAAATTCTCGCATTAAATTTACCAATCTAGTTAGTATTGATTTGGGACTAGTGAATTGGATTAGTAAGCTTACCGAACCAAATATACGCGATCGCATTCCTACAGCAAGGGAAGCAATTACAGCACTGGAAAACAAACACAATCTCAGTTCTCCCATTACTAACCGCAAACCAACGGGTAGTAAAATTAAACTGCAAAAATCAGCGAACTGTCTGGAAATTAAGCTGCCGAGACGGGGAGGTAAATCATTACGAGCTTTTTATCTAATTGGTTTATTTACACCTTTTATCTGGCAAATTTTCCAAGTCATTAATTGGTCAATGAATCCTAATGGAATTCCTGGATTGTATCTAATATTTGTTTTACTATTGGTTTTCACAATTATTCCAACAATTCTACTACCAGTATTTGGACATACAGATTTATCTTTTGACCGGGAAAAATGGGAAATTAAATGGAAAATATTTGGATTTTGTTACAAGCGATCGCACGGGAAAACCCAATTAATTGAAAAGATTTATCAAGAGAAAACAAAAAAACCTTTAGCTCCTATGGGTATAACTATCGAATTAATCAAAGGTAAAAAAATCACGACTACTCCCCTATCAATAGTCGAACGTCATTGGTTGCTGGATGAAATTGCAGATTGGTTAAAATTTTAGGCTGAAATTCTAATTTTGCGAATTATGCGAATTATCATTTTTCAAAACACTAGGCATCTGATTTATAATTCGCTCTGCAATACTTTTAGGAGTTTCACCATCAGAAATAGTGATATGCAAATCAGCTTGAGAATAAAGTGGTGTACGCTGTTCCAAGAGCGATCGCAATTTTGCCTTAAGGTCAGCATCCTGCAACAATGGTCTAGTCATATCTTCAGTTAAACGACTGCAAAGTATATCTATGGGAACATCCAACCAAACCACCAAACCGTGACGCAAATAACCCCAATTTTCACGACGTATGATGATACCTCCACCAGTTGCGATCGCAAGTTTTGTATAAGCACAAATCTGCTGCAAAATATCGCTTTCAATCTGTCGAAATCCAGCTTCACCAACCGATGCAAATATCTCATTAATACTTTTACCAGCAGCTTTTGTAATCACCTCATCAGTGTCCAAAAAGCCATATTCTAAATGTTGTGCTAGAAAACGTCCTACAGTCGTTTTTCCAACACCCATCATCCCGATTAAATATACATTAATACCTTGTAATATATTATTCATTGGTTAATAGTTATAAATTGGGGATTGGGAATTGGGGATTGGGAATTGGGAACTAAAAGTTGGAAGTTGGGAGTTAGTAATTAGGAATTAGGAATTAGGAGTTAGGAGTTAGGAGTTAGGAGTTAGGAGTTAGGAATTAGAAGTTAGGAATTAGAAGTTAGGAATTAGGAGTTAGGAGTTAGGAGTTAGGAATTAGAAGTTAGGAATTAGGAGTTAGGAGTTAGTAATTATTAATCACCCCTTGCCCCTTGCCCCTTGCCCCTTGCCCATCACATATCAGCATTCAACCTCAGTTCACGAACATAATTCTTCAACTGAGTTTCAAAAATTGTATGGTTAATCAACAGCGACGACGCTTGTGTACCAGCCAAACACATATTCTCCTCAATTAATCGCTCCACTATATATTCCATTAAAACAGGAGTTTGAGCAAAACTAGTTCCCTGACGTTCAATTAGCGATCGCCTTTGTAATAGCTCAATTGCTTCTAAAATTAATCTCTGGGAAACTCTAGGCACAATATCCCTCTGTAACTTCCGCAGGGACAAAAAATCCTGATTCAGCGCTAACCAATACATCACCTGTTTTTCTAACTGCGATAAACGCTGAAATTGCCTGTCTAAAACGACACGAATTTCACCAAAAACCACCGTACCCTGCTCGATAAATTCGTATATACTACCTCCAAATAACTCCTGAATAGCTGTCCCTACCAACTTTAAAAATAACGGATTTCCTGCATACCAATCAACCAAAAGCTTAGATTCTTCATCTTTGATATTACTAAAACCCTTAGCTTTGAGAACTTCTAAACCATGAACATAGCTCAATCCCGTCAACTTTAAAGCACGTACAGGCAAAGACTCACCCGAAAGTGCTGCGATCGCTTGCGGTTTCTCTCGACTTGTGAGTAACACGCAACTTTGATGTCGTGATTCTCCCAAACGTCGAATCAATTCACCATAACCCTCATAACCAGGAAGATAATTGATTTGGGGGAGAACATGACCCATTATTATCTCATTCGCAGAGAAATCACTGGCTAAAACAGCATCAACAGCATCCAAAACAATCAAACAGCGTGAAGAACGCATATACTCAATCAGTTGAGAAATACTTCCCTCCACGGTGTCTGCAATCTCAATCTCTGGATTCCCAGAGAAAAATCTAATCAACTGACTAACCAGAATTTCTAATGATGGCGCTAACTGTAAAGAACGCCAAATGATAAAATCGAATTCTAAATGAATTTGCTGCGCTAACTTCACCGAAAGGGCTGTTTTCCCAATTCCACCCATTCCTAAAAGTACTACTAAGCGACAACGCTCTTTAATAATCCAATCTTGAATCTGTAAAACTTCATTTTCTCTACCGTAAAACATAGAGACATCAATCGCTTCCCCCCAATCTTGTTGCTGGGCTATCTGCATAGTTACTAATTCCGCAGCGTCTTGTTCATCATTATTCGCATATATCAATGCGCTGGAGTTTAAACCCACATCACTAATTGATTCACCAGTTGTTATTACTGAATTTCTTGTTACTTCGAGTTGCAAGCAATTTTTTTTATAACCAGCTTTCTCTAATAAATGTGTAACACGACTCCAGTTTTTGACTTTAATGCTAGTACCAGTTGCGATACTTAGCATCTCTTCTATATATTTATATAAACCATTTGATAAATAAACTCTAACTGTACTACTGCTTTTACTTTTATAAACAGTACTTGCTATTTCAGCCGGACTAAAACCGCAAAGTAACCCGCGTAAAAACTTTTTTTCCACAGGTGTTAGTGCTTTACCTTTTGCGGAAGCTAAATCAATATATAACTTTTCTAATTCCCAGCTATTTTTAGCTTCTACAAATTCTTCTTCAACTAGATGCGGTTCGCTGACAGCCATTATATTTGTTATTTTATCCTTGATTTAGGCAACATATTAACTATTTTTCGATGAAGTCAGAATAAATTAAAAGTAAAACTCTAACGAATTTAATAACATTCGTTAGGTGACTTGGTAATTCTGACTTCGGTATCTTAAGACTTAATGGAACTTTAAAATAGTTTGGTTAAAACTTTATTGAATTTATGCCTACAACCAAAAAAGGAAAAAGCAATTACCTGGAGGGGTAAATGATGACATTTTGGCATAACCAATGTTGCTATCAGAACACTAGTGATACCGCAATAATTCCCATAAAACAATACTCAGGCAATAAAAATCAATAAGTTCTCTTTCATTGAGGTGTTAAACATGACAAATTTGATGAAATTGCCCAAAAAAAAGCTTTGCAGTTCCTTACGGTTGAACCACTAAATTCACTGCATATCTAATCTGAGTAGTCCGAATAAATAAGTGTGGTATGAATTGAGGTTCCAACTATGACTCGGATTCGTGATGTTGTTCAAGAAGCATTAACGACTGGATATTTAACCCTTGAAGCCGAAAACAAACTTCGACGACTATTAACCACTCGCTACGATATAGATGACTTGAATGCGTTTATGAAGCTACAAGAAGCTGCAATGATGGGTGAGGTCAAACAAGAAGCCCGTGAGCGTTGTGGGATTAAGTAGAATCATTTCAGGAGATGAAAAATCGTCTTATTTACGGGAGTTACGCGACTCATCGCCAAAATCCTCATCTTCATCTTCTTCAAAAAAGCTCCAATCATCATCTTCACTTTCATTATTAGCTTTGGATGTTGCAGCTGGAGATGTTGAAGGTTGGGTTGGGGTTGAATTTTCGGGAGATGGTGGTTGATATGGGGGAACGATAACTCGGTAGTCAGCATCGTAAACCGATTCAGTTTTGCCAACTCCGGTATTTTTGGGTTCGCGGTAACTAATTGAGTAGGAGGAACCTGATTTATCGCTACGAATTGGTTGTTGTTCGCGCTCGTAATTCTTGGAATTGCTGCTAACTTGTTTATCTCTAGGCTCTTCTTGAGGACGATAATTCGGTTTTTGCTGTTGCTCGAAATCCCAATCTTCATTGTCTTCCAGATTCCAATCATCCTCAGCGTTGCTTCTATATTCGCTTTTCTCCCTCGACTCTGGACTACTTGTTGAGCGGGATGTGTTTTCTGGTTGACGATATGAGGAATTTCTGTTGGAGGAAGAAACTGTTGATTGGGGACGGGTTTGTTTGCTCGATCCCCCGAAATAGTTTGTGAGTTCGTACAAACTGCTAATCAGCAGTTCGGTGATACCACCCGCAACAACACTTAACAAAATCCACATCGCTAATGGTAGGGGTTGCGATCGCACTCCCAAAAACACTAACGGTAAAGCTGGGGAAAAATTTTGTACTAACAGTAGTGTTAGTCCCCCCAGTACTGCAACTAGTAAAATTAAGCGAATGACAGCCATAGAAGTTTAAATAAGGTTTATTTAAATAAGGTTAAACGGTAAGAATATAAAGAATAAAATATAGTCACCAAGTATCACCTTTATCTGACTAGAAATAAGCTTTTTTGGAAAACTACAACAATGGATGGGTTTTTATTGCCTTCCTCTTCCTTCCCACCTTTTCAAGGGAATGCAATCAATCTCAAATTGATCCAAAGCACGAGCAACTACAAAATCGACTAAATCCTCGATAGTTTGGGGATTGTGATACCAAGCTGGAATCGCTGGCACAATCCTCACACCAACTTCTGCAAGGGCAGTTAAATTTCGTAAATGAATTAAACTAAAAGGTGTTTCGCGGGGAACTAATACTAATTTGCGTCCTTCCTTGAGTTGGACATCGGCAGCACGTTCTAGTAAATCCCCACTCAAACCACCCGCAAGTTTACCCACTGTACTCATGCTACAGGGAATAATCATCATCCCTAAAGTGCGAAATGAACCGCTAGCAATATTAGCTCCCACATCACCCCAAGGATGACAATTTAGTTTACCTCCGCTTTCTACTTGGGCTTGTTGTCGCCAAAACATTTCTTGCTGTAGTGGTTCCGAAGGCATGCGAATATCTTGTTCGGCTTGCCACACCATATATGTTGATTTTGATGCAACTAATTCGATTGCATAGTCAGCAGCTAGTAAGTATTTAATCGTGCGAACGGCGTATATTAAACCAGAAGCACCAGATACGCCAATAATCAAGGGTTTTGACACAGTAATAAATGGAATTGGGTAAGGGGCATTGGGAATTGGGCAAGGGGCATTGGGAATTGGGCAAGGGGCATTGTGAGTCCACTTGACGGTGTCGGCTTCCGTCCCGTCAAAGTGGCGAAGCCGAAGGGGGCAAGGAGAATTAATCTGGTATCAAGTGTCTAATAATCTATTCCCCATCCCCTATCCCCCATTCCCCAATTGATAATTTATTCGTCGTCTTCAAAATCATCCATATCATCGTCATCGTCATCGTCATCGTCATCGTCGTCATCTGGATCGATGTCGTGTTCCATATACAATGGCATATCGCCGTTAGCGTTATAGTCTTTGCCGACGATAGGTGTACCATCGCTACTAACGGTAACTAAATCGATTTGTTGACGGTAGTAATCGACGCTTTTGACTTGAACAGCAACGCGATCGCCCAATCGATAGGATGCACGATTTTTGCGTCCAAATAGTGCTTGTTGTCTCGCACGATACTCGTACCAATCGTCCTTGAGGGAACTAACGTGAACTAAACCTTCTACCCGTAAAGGTGTTGGGCTGTCTTCATCGGTGGCTTTGACTTCGATTTCGACAAAGAAACCGTAGGATTGCACACCAGTAATTACACCGCTAAAAACTTCACCAATGCGTTGTTTCATCAGCGAAGCTCGTTGTAAACCAGCCAAATCGGCTTCAGCTTCTTGAACTTCTTTTTCGCGATCGTTAAGTTGGGTAATAACGCGAGTCAAATCGCTTTGTAATTCGCTTTGCAATTCGGGAGGAAGAACATTCCAGTTGATTTCCGCATGGTTTGCCGAAGAGCGGAGGTTAACCCGTTCTTTGACACGAGTATTGCGGCGATCGCGTCCGTGTTCGAGCAGGCTGTGGTACACCCGTTGCATGAGTAAATCGGGGTAACGCCGCAACGGAGCGGTAAAGTGGGTATATTCGGGTAGGGATAACCCAAAATGGGGGGCTTTATTCGTGCTGTACAAAGAAGGTTTGAGGGTATCTTGGAGTAAATAAGTCAAAACCTGCTCCGATGCAGACTCAGCGAATATCCGCGTCAGGTGTTGGTAATCGAGGGGTTGGACATCAACATCTTCGGGTAGGGAAAGTTCCACACCTAAATTAATCGCGAGTTTGAGCATTTCCTGCACATCTTCGGGATCGGGTACCCCTTGAACCCGCCAAATCGCTGGAACCGCCATGACGTTTAAGTGTTTTGCCATTAGTTGGTTGCACATTAGCACCAACTCGGTGAATATCGACCTGACGCTAGAATTAGTCTCAATCACACATCCCAAAATTCCTTCATCGTAGTAAGGATTTTGATTAGGTGGCAAATTTAACTGCAAACTTCCCCTGGCAATACGGATAGCTTTGAGGGCATTTGTCAAACGCTGGAGAACTTGCAACATCTCCACGGTTTCGGCAGAATCTTTGGTTTTTCTGCCTTTCCCTTCGAGAACCGTTGTTGCTTGCTCTTGGGTCATGTGCTTGTCAACTTTGACAACGCTGGGGCTAATTTCCCACTCCAATACTTGTCCTGTTTTTGCTTCTAAGGTGATGAGAAACGAAAGTGCCAAGCGATCGCTACCAGCAACCAAAGCACATTTTTCCATGACTGCATCGGGTAACATCGGTAGGAATAATTCACCTAAATACACCGAACGTCCGCGTTTGAGGGCTTCGCGGTCGAGAATTTCATCGGGTAGGATGTAATGGGTGGCATCGCTGATGTGGAAACCCACCAAATAATTACCCTGGGGTGTAGTTTCCAAGGTGAGAGCGTTTTCTACAAACTTGGAATCCTCATTTCCACCCCCAGCACCACCGATTGTGATGGTAAAGCGATCGCGCAAATCCAAACGATTTTTTAAATCTGCCTTCAGCAGCTTTTTGGGTAACTTCGATGCTGCATCGAGAACAGCATCAGAAAAATTGCGCGAAAGGTCGTGCTTGCAAGTCACCAAATCAATATCTGCTGCGGCTTCGGCATCGCTACCCAGAATTTGGACAACTCGACCTAGAGGTGGGTATTGCGCCAGAGGATATCGTAGCACCTCAACATGCGCCAAGTGGTCGATAGCTTCCTCCAAAGCCGTCAAATTGTTTTGCAATTTGAGTTCAAATAGTAAGCGATCGTCTAAAGGAACAGCGCGAAAACCAGTTTCCACCTGTTTAATCCTTGCCAGCAAAGTATGGTTAGAACGTTCTAAAATTAACTTAACTTCACCTTCTGGAGAACGACGACGACTGCCTTCTTTGAGAACCCGCACCAAAACGCGATCGCCATTCCAAGCATTACTCAAATGACTTTCGCGAATGTAAATGTCTTCAGCTCCCTCGACATCTTGGATTGCAAAACAAAAGCCTTTGCTCGAACAACGCAGTTTCGCTTCAATTAGTCCTTCCTCGGTTACACGGCGATATTTGCCCCGCTCTTTCGCCAAAATCCCGATTTTTTCCAGAACCTCCAAAGCAATATGAAGCTTGAGCAAGCTGAATTCGTCTTCGCAGCCAAGTTTCTTTTCAAGTAATTTACGAGCTACCAATTTATCATCGGTGAAATTGGCAAGGAGTGTAGCGATTGAAAATTCCATGCAGTGAACCGACCTTTGGTCAAAACATCATTTGTTGTTGTGTGTTGAAACGGGTTCTTTGCCATATACCCTCACTATCGACTGACACGCTTGTTTCGATTTCCCCTAATTAATTTAAGAGCAATCGAAATTTGACAAGAAGCAGAAACGACTTTATTCAAACGAATAAGCTCAGGCGAATAAGCCGATTTTCCTATTTGCTCCTTCCCACTACACGACAATCGTTCTGAGTTTGGTTCGTCAAAGTCCCCTAGTTGATGAGCCAATCTTACAAAGCAAGAGCGATGCCAGCTGCCACTCCCTGCGAGAGTATCGTGAATTCTCCCCTCTGGCGGTAATTACGCAACTTTCTGTTAGAGAGGATTGATTTGGATAACTCTCCAAAAACAACCCGTACACCGAGAAAGAGAGGAATTGCAGGTGTCAGATTGTCAAGCATTGAAGGTACTTTTACGCCATTCAACTCCGAATTTTAACTAGGAGAAACTGTCGGTAAACCAAACTTTCCTACATGTAGAATCGGTAACACTTAGGGTAACAGCTGAACTAACAGTGAGGGCGAACCTTACCTTCATTATTGTAGATTTAGAGGGTACTTCCAGAAAATACTTCTGGATATCAAATCAGGTAATTAGTATAGCATTGCGGCTTTGTATTACCTAGACTAACCCACTGTAACCAAAAATTCTCTTACCTAACACCGTGCTACAATCGGGACGCTATATTAGGGGTAATGGGTAATGGAAAAATACTTGATACTCATCACTGGTTGTTTAGCATAGAATGAAAGCAAGCCGCCCCTAAGCACTCAGCACTTAATTAGATTCCTAAAGATTGTGGTGACTACATTTATGTTGGGTTCGTTTCAAAACTTATATCCCACAAGCTGCCTTTTAACTGAACTGGTTCAAATTTATCATGGCAAGTATATTGTTAAAGCCAGTTTGCAAATTGAAGGTGTTACCCGCACTACTGGGATGGCAGCAGCAGAAATTCTTGAAGAAGCTGAAGATCGTGCTAGGGAAAGAGCATTAGAAGTTTTTGCGATTGCTGATGGTTCCAGACAACAACCAGTTACACAAGCAAATACGAGGAAGATCGCAACTCCATCTGTAAATATTTCTCCCATTAATGATTCAGCTTCAAAAAATGACGCTTTAGTAAATGATGCAATCGATGCGATACCATCCGAGATGGTCGCCAAGGGCATCGCAACACCAACCACCATTCCTGTAACTGCAAAAACTGCAACAACCCCACAAGTAATTCCAGAAATTCCAGTTACAACCACTTCAACAGCTAGTTCAATAAATAATTCAACAAATATTCAAGCCAATACAGTAGAGACTGAAGAAAAATTAGAAGAACAATTAGACCCAAAATCTCATGTCACATCTACTGATAAGCTACAGGAGCCTGATGCACCTGAACCTGAAGTAAAACCTGAAATAAAACCTGGATTAGTATCCTCGCTTGAACTTGAAGAAGCGATTCCTGCGGATAGCGAAGCTAACCCACCAGCACCACAAAAATCAACCTCATCAACCAAAACTAAAACTGGTGCAACCAGTAAACAGCTAAATCAAGACTCACCGAATTTGCATCAAGATTTGAGTCAAGATAAACATGAAATTTCTACACCAGTAACTCAATCCGAACCATTATTCGATATATCGATCGAATCTTCTGCTGTTATCAATGAACAAAGCTTAACCCCAACTGGTAATAGCACAACCGAACCTGAATTACCATTCTCAGGAAGTAATGCAGCAACAACTAATGTGATGCCATTTACTCCTCGCGATTACAATCCACCCCAAGAAATCGAAATTCCACTACCCCCAGTACCAGAACCAACACCGACAACAACCACAAGCAAACGCAAAAAGACAAGCGAACCCGAAGATAATTCCGACGACATCGCCAAAATTGGTGTGGAAATGCAGCGTTTGCGCTGGACAGTCGAACAAGGCAAAGATTACTTATTCCAGACTTATGGCAAAAATCACGCCACTTACTCAAACCCGACGAGTTACGCAGTTTTCGCCAATACCTAGAATATCAGCCTACACCCGAAGACCCATTAGCAATTGACCCTGTTGCCGGATTTTAATTTAGTTAGTGGTTAATGGTTAATGGATATTGGTTAGATGGAAAATATGTATGGTGGTGACATGCTCCACACACTGACCTGATTACAGGTACAGTGTGGGCTTCTCAGTGACTCTTCTATGAAGACATTAACTGAGCTTTAAGACCGTGTGCCCCACGGTTCTTTATGTTTATAGCCGCGTTTAAATCCCTACACAAACTCGTATAACAAACAGGACAATTGTGCGTTCTTTTAGATAGCGGCTTTTTGACTTTATGACCACAGCTAGAACATTCTTGGCTAGTACCGTTTGGGTTTACAGCTATTAGTTTTAAACCAGCATTTTCGGCTTTGTTTGAAAGTATTGATATAAACTGCCCCCATCCAGCATCATTTACACTTTTTGCCAATCTTGTTCTAGCAAGTCCTTTGATATTTAATTTTTCTACAGCCACTACATCGTATTTATCAAGTAGTAGTTTTGCTGTTTTGAAGTGAAAATCTTTTCTAGTGTTAGCAACCTTTTTGTGTTGCTTGCCTAGTTTTTTAATTGCTTTTTTATGTCGATTAGACCCTTTTTTGCGTCTTGATACTTTTCTTTGCGCTGATTTTAATTTACATTCAGCTTTTCGTAAAAACTTTGGTGCTGAGATTCTTTCGCTATCAGAAGTAACAAAGAAATCAATCAATCCAACATCAATACCAACAATATTCTCAGCATCAAAATCAGGTTTAATCACTGGGACTGTTTTGTCATCAAGGCTTAAGGTGACATAATATCCATCTGCTTTTTTGGTTACAGATACAGTTTTAATATCAAACCCGTCAGGTATTTGACGATGGGCAATTACTTTTACATCACCAATTTTTGAAAGTGTGATTCTATCACCAGAGAAGTGATGACGTTTAAACTGAGGGAACGTAAATGTTTTATATTGACCAATTCCTTTAATTCTAGGTCTGCCTGATTTTTTGCCCTTCGGGTTCGCAGTCGCTCTACTTGGGGAGACCCCAAGACCGCGCTGCTCACCATTACTATCACCTTTTAACCATCTTTCAAAAGTTATTTCAACCTTTTTAGGGACTTCTTGCAAAACCTGAGAGTGAATATTCTTGTACCAAGGTCTGTCTAGTTTAAGTTGAGTTAAAGATGCTTTCTGACTGTAATAGTTAGGTTTATCTTTTAACTCTGGTAATGACAGATTAAAGGACATCTATCTATTGGGCATCGGTTTCTTTCATACCAATCAAATCTTTGACCAAGCAGATAATTATACTGATGTCTCAGCATGTCAAGCGTGTTATCAATTTTTTCAGCTTGTTCTCTATTTGGTTTAATTCGATACTGGTATGATATTCGCATTTGTTTTAACTCCTTACAAAACATGATAACATAAATGTAACGCCAATGGGAGACGAAATGAAAATAAAAAGATTAAATGTTAGACTTTCTGATAGAAGATATTTAAAACTTCAGTCTTATGCTGCCACTACAGACAAAACTATTACAAAGCTGTTAGAAGATTGGATTGATAGTTTACCAGTGGTCAAAGAAATAAAATAAATATTGTGGCAACCTCTCAACTATTGTCTTTATTTGTTCCTGCGACGCAGAAAGTCAATAAAGACAATGTTACCCTACGGGAAGCAAGCTACGATTTTGCCTCGCATACCCTACGGGTAGACGCGCAAGCGGCTTCTGATAAGTAGCAAGCTACATCTCACACTGACTGAGTACAGTACAGGTGTGAGGCTTCTGCTGTTTCAGCTAAAAGTCTCTATTCGCTGACGGAGATAGAATTATTAGACTTTAATAGATATTTAGATTCTCTAACCCCACCAAATCCCTAGAAAATATCATTTAGATATTCAGGTTGAGATTAAGATCGAAACTTTAAGCTGAAGAGATTCTAATTTTGCTCGGTTACAAAAAAAGTAAAGCTACCCCACATCACCCACACATTAAGGTTAGTAAAATGTTACCATTTTTTTTGCTATTGTCAAAGGCTTAGATTGCGTTAAATAATTGAGAATTAATTTTATTAGAGTAATATAACTTTACACAGAAAGTGATTTTTATGTATTTAAATTACAGAAATTGCGTATTTAAATAAACTGAAAGTGATACAGATAACTAAATAACAAAAATAATTAATTGATATTACTAATTGACAAAAAGTTGCATATTTGTATGTGGAGAATTATGCGATCGCGATTAAGACGAGGTTTTGGAAATCAAAAAAATAACAAACCCATTTTGTAACCAATAAAAAGTAAGCTAGGTTGGATTGCATTAAACCCCATCTTTCTGCGAATATCAAATATAGAAATTTAGACGAACAACATAAATAAACCTTTAGGAAACATCCAAGGAAGCTTAAATTATGACTAACGATGTACAACCCTCACCAACAGCCCAGGAAATCGCAGAACTGATTGCTGAATTTGAGGAATATCGCGAAAGACTAGTCAGCGAAACAATGCAAACTGCTCAAAAAGCCAAGCTGATGAAAAAAACTGTGATGTCGCAACTCGAACCGGAACTTGCCAAAATCGATGCTGCATTGGAAGCATTGCGGGAACAACAAGCTGGGTTAAGTGTAGGTAATTAAGCGATCGCAATTCATCTGGGGTTATTTAAGTCCAAAATTAGCCGCAGATGGATTACCTCAATCCAGTTATAAAAATTAATTTAATTTAGAATAAATTATGTTGAATTCCCAGACTCAAACCTCGAAAAATATTCTTGATGTTGCTGAAACTGATGCATTACTCGAAGCTGTCAGCAAGCGACTAGATGATGAGATATTTGACAGTAATGATAAACAAACTTTGCGGCAAATGGTGGAAAGTTTGGGAGATAAGCGAGGTATGGTGAGATTGAGCTTTGCTGAAGCTTTGAGCGATATTGGTAAACCCGCAACTCCGTTTTTAATCGATGCACTTTCAAATCATCCTAATGTAGTTGTACGTCGAGCAAGTGCTAAAACCTTAACATTAATAGCAGACCCCGCAGCCGTACCCACCTTGGTTAATTCACTTTTAAATGATGAAGATACCGTAGTTAAAGGTTCCGTAGTCGGTGCAATGGCACGAACAGGAGCAGCATCCGTACCTGCCCTGTTAAAAATTATTGCCTCCGATGCGTATCCCGAAAGTTCAAAAGGTTTGGCGACATGGGCTTTAGCGTTTGTTGGTGTTGATGCTCAGAGTTACGTGTATAAAGAAATTAATTCTAATTCCCCCGAAGTTCGTGCTGCTGTGATTGGTGCGATCGCATCTATTGCTCAACAGCAACCGGAAGCAAGTGCATTAAATATTTTAATGGATGCTGTTGATGATTCGGTTTCATTTGTACGCTGCGAAGCGACGACAGCATTAAGTAATTTGAAGCATAAACCAGCAGTTCCTAAGTTAATCGAGTTGTTGCAAAATCATGCAGATTGGGAAACTCGAAAAGCATCAGCATTGGCTTTAATGAAAATTGGTGATATGGCAGCTTTGGAACCATTACAAACAGCATTAAATCAGGAAATTGAAGCACCAGTACAAGCTGTGATTAAATTAGCAATTTCTCAACTTGAGCGACAATCGCAACAGGATGATTGGTAGAAATTTAAATTAGTAGCAACACCAATAGAAACCCGGTTTCTCCCATCTCGATCGTGTTTGATGCAACTAATGGTGATTCATTGAGTTAATGATTTTCCTTCGTAACTCTAATGAGAAAACGTAGAGCTTCATTTACTGCTTGAGAATTGGGAAAAATTTCTGCAACATCGGCTTCTAAATAAACCTTTAACTTTTGAATATTAGTGCGATATGCCCTTGGCATTAAGCTACGCTTATCGCATTGAATTTCTTTTCTATCATTACTTTCTAAAATCTGATTTGATAAAGGGTTATTATCAGGTATCAATTTTTGGGGAAATAAATTATTTAGTTTGTTTACAAGAGATTCCCAGCTAGTTGCTTTTAGTTGAAAATGTTCCTTGGCTTCACGTAATTTTTTAAATTTTTGCTTGAGAATTTCAACTGTATAAATATCTTGCTGATATGTCTGGTTTTGTTTCTCAAGGTCTTCCTCAACCATCTCAACAACCTCATTAATTAGTTTGTCATGATTTTCGGAAATTTGAGCGGCAGCACCTAAAATACGAGAGGTTGCTTTTATCTGTACCTCAGTCTCTTGTTTTAAGCGATCGGCAATATTACGAATTTTATCTCCTAATTTTGTTTTACTTTTATTCTCCGCAGTTGATGCAGCTTTTTTTCTCATAATAGTGCTTTTATTTATTCTGAAAGTATCTCTTTAATTGCAAGCCAAATACGTTTAAATTTTTGTACCATACCCACAGGATTACTTGTTGTTTCCTCGTCTACCAAATCCACCAAAGATTGAATTCGATCCATCCGCTCTGCAACAATGTAGAGATTATTTATCGCTTCATCTTTACTTGTTAGCGATTCTCGCAATAGCACAACCATATCGGAAATTTCTTTTTTTAACCTTTCATTTTCAGCCTTACGACGAGTTTCCCATCCTTTAATACTAGCTTTAGAACGTCGTTCAAATTTAAGTTCTGATTTTGCTTCGTTATATAGAATCACATAGTTGTCTCGTTCAGAACTGACTTCCTCATATTTCACAAGTAATTCTGTAGCTTTTGCTTTTTCTTCGTTGTAGAGAGATAAAGTCTGTTGATAATTTTGTTGCTCATGGGCTACACTTTCTTTTAATTGATTAATCTCAATTTCATAAGTTTGAATATTTTGATGAGCTTTACTTAATAGGTATGCAGCCTCTTCATTTTTCTTGGCATCTATTTCAGCTTTGGTTATTAATTCAGTTATTTTTGCTTTTTCTTGTAGATATAACTGATAATATTCATTTGATTTTGTGAATGTATAGGTATTTCTTAAATAATGTAAATCATTTTCCCAATCTTTAATAGCTTGCTTGTAGTTTCCCCAATCTTTACGCCGTTGTGTATTACGTATAAATGTAGCAATTGAATCAAGCATTTTTTTGAATCTTTTTTCCGTCTCTGGTTCACCCCAATCATTCATATATTCAGGACTATTTATAGATGGCAAAGTCTCCATAAAAATTTGCTTGAGAATCTGCCGACGTTGATTTTCAGATACACCACTGAAACCAACTTTATAGCCAAAGTATCCTAAAATTCCTTCGGGATATTTGATAATATTAATTAATGAATTATCAGCAATATTTTTTACAGTATAATCTACCGATATCTCTTTTTGTTTTTCTAACTCTTTTAAGTGTACAGATACCCTTGTAAATAATGCTTGAGCCTTTCGTCGAGAACGAAATTCCAACTCGAAGGAAATTACCTTTAGTATATTTAGATTATTCCAATTTGAATTAATAATTATTTCGAGTTCGTCTGTAGACTTATCAATATATGGACGTTCCTGTGACATACTTTTGACCTAATGTCTTTTTCAAAACATATCTGTATTTTATACGTAAATATTTTCAGTATATCCGGAATAATCAAGAAACTATGCTTACTGCAACTTCTGAGACAAGTCACTCCGTGTCTACGCACTTCATCGTGTAGTTCTTCGCGAAATTCTAATGCGATGGTCAAAGACTACTCTTGCTGAGTATCGCACTAGCAAGAAGATGAATGTGATATTTCTGGAAGGATTTGTGAATGGGATATGCCTTTGGCATTAAGCTCGCGAAACTTTGTTGGGGGATACATCTCCCAGCAAGATTTCGCCGCTTATCGCGTTATGATTATAAAGAATTAGCACCTGGTTTGCTGAGAAGTTTGATTGCAAAAGCAGGTTTGACAGTCGAGGAGTTTTTAGAAAATAAATAAGTTATCAAATAGATATCGACCGAATTTAATTATGCGTTGCCTAGCAACCCTTGTAGAAACGTAGCACTGCTACGTCTCTACATTAATTTTCACTCCTATGTCTAAATATTTGCTAAATTGTAGCGACTGTCTTAGTTGTCAAGTGCGATCGCACATTCATTTAGTTGACCTATAATGGCGGAAGGGCACAAATAATGTCCTTCAGGACGATCGCTAAACCTATGGCTTATAGTGATTTCAAAACTGTTGGCTCCGTAAAATCTGCCTTCGGACTGAGCATGGTTGAAGATGTGCAGTTTTTAACAAATGTGGTTCCGGTAAACCCAAGCGAAATCCTGACGGCGATTTTGGCGGAGAATCTGCCATTAGCGACGGCTAGTGGTAGTGAGAAAGCGCGATCAGAGTTAATAATTAGCCCGGTTTTGGTGGAAGTCAGACGACAGCTCGATCGAAAAATTGGGCTGTTTTCCGGTGAAGATTTTACGGTAGATGTAGAAGCGAAACTCAGTGGACGCTGTGATTTTTTGATTAGCCGATCGCCGGAACAACTCGAAATCGAAGCACCAGTTATCGTGTTGATTGAAGCAAAACAAGCAGATTTGAAGTTGGGATTGGGGCAGTGCATGGCTGAAATGGTTGCTGCTCAGAGGTTTAATCAATTGAAGGAAAAGCCGCTCCCCGTGATTTATGGCTGTGTTTCTAGTGGGATACTGTGGCGGTTTCTGAAGTTGGAAGGGGCGGTAGTGACGATCGATCTCACCGATTATGCGATTACCCCGGTCGATAGGATTTTGGGTTACTTGGTGTGGATGGCGGAAAAAGGTTGATTTTGGGTTAAGCTCCGCTACTGACTACCGTAGCTTGCCCTTTAACCGCTTCGCCTAAAATCGCCAAAATCTTCGGTACCAAAGGTTTAAGATCGGCTAACCGATTAGATGAAGCTTGTAGAACAATTACCGCAATATCAAACTGAAGTAGGTTTTGTTGAAACGACAAGTTACGATCGACAGTGATAAAAACATCAAAATCTGCTTCTGCGAGGACAAGAAGTTGACCATCTTTTATTCCTGCCCACCCCACTTGAGGCACTGTTTTTACTTCATGGGCAACAAATTCCCTTGCCAGTCTGCGATCGATGCACTCATCCAACAAAATCTTCACGCTATGCCACCATGCTGACAAGCTGTTTTCCCGCTTCCTCTAGGAAAGCAACCACTTGCTCTCTATTCACAGTTGGGAATCCATCTAGGAAGTCGTCGATCGACTCGCCTGCCTTAAGGTAGTCTAAAAGTGTTTGAATGGGAACCCTAGTCCCAGCGAAAACTGGAGTACCACCCATAACATCAGGAGACACGCTAATGATTGGAGTGTTATTAGGCATAGTTATTGTTTCTCAAGTGCTGTTCTCATCAGTTTATCAATTCTCTAAACAAATAGCGCGGTATAACGGGAACGTTAAATCTTCCCGAGACAAGCGATCGCATTTGGGATCAAACGACAAGATAACAACCAATAAAAAATCCCTCTCCTAACTGGAAAGGGACATTCCCATTTTGTCTCAACAGGTAGACACAAATGAGTAGCGATACGCTTCCAAGGTTAAGCTTTGCTTCTGGCGATTGTTTTAAACTTTTCTGCGTCTTTAGGAGTTCCAGCGTCGGGTATCGAATTTGCACAGTAGGCACCTGAAATTCCTTGAGGATTAAACCATGTACACTGGATACCTTTTAGTAAAGTTCTTCCAGATATTTCATTAATTATCAAAAATCCTGGAATACCTATAATTACTGCAATACAGATCAATTTTGTAGTTGGAAGCTTGATTAGATTCATAATGTCTTTGAAAATTGCATTACGTACGGAATCATACACTGAGTGTTTTTTTGACAACACTCTCCACATGGGTAGAATAATTCCAACAGCGATCGCACTTCGTTAGTTATAATTATTTTGAACTGGATCAAGGAAAATTACTCTATGAGCCTCGTTTTGGAACGTGAGACACCACCTCTGCGAAAAGATGAAACCGGAGCAATTCGAGTTGGAAATTCAAGGGTTTTGCTGGAGACTGTGATTCGAGCATTTCAAGATGGAGCATCTCCTGAGTCTATTGTTCATAGGTACTCCACACTATCTTTGTCCGATGTCTACAACACAATTGGTTATTATCTTCGACATCAAGATGCTGTAGAAGGATACTTGAATCAGAGAGAGCAGTTAGTTGAATCAGTACAGCAACGTTTGTCTAGTATTCAACCTGATCTCAGCTTAATTCGTACTCGTTTACTCTCTCAGCGAAATCGTTAGCAACGGTTATGTTGAATTTGTTAAGCGATGAGAATTTTAATGGTGATATTGTTCGAGGGCTGTTTTTGCATCAGCCTAATCTTGATCTAATTCGGGTTCAAGATGTTGGCTTACAAGAAGTAGATGATCCAGCGATTTTAGCTTGGGCAGCAATTAACGATCGTATCCTCCTCACTCACGATCGTGCAACAATGCCAGATTTTGCTTACAACCGCTTGGTCGCAGGGGAACCGATGGTAGGGATATTTGTGGTTAATGATCGAATGCCAATTCGACAGGCAATTGATGAGCTGTTGTTACTGATTGATTGTAGTAAACAAGTGGAATGGAAAGGAGTCGTGCTGTATTTGCCTTTGTAAGTGCGATCGCAATTTTCTGTAGCGACTGTCTTAGTTGTCAAGTGCGATCGCATTTGGGATCAAACCACAAAATAACAACCAATAAAAAATCCCTCTCCGGGGTGGAAAGGGACAGGTTTCGCTATCAATAGCTTAAAATTCCCCAGCGATCGCATCAACACATCGCTCGCATAATAATGGATCATCTTTTGATTCCCCCACATGGGTAGAATAATTCCAACAGCAAAGCGTTGATTGTCTTATTGACATTAACATAATTAAATTACAGCTTTTTCTGTGACTGGTTGATGATATAAGACTAATAACTGCTGCGATGTTAAGGTTTCAATTGCGTAAGCACGTCCGTTTAAATCACTAAATTCAACCTCAAAAATTCCCGGTTCATATTCTTCGACAATTGTTCCTACTTGACCACGAAAGAGACCAATTTCCGGTAAATTTTCCAGTAGTGCAACAACATCTAATAATTTCATGAATACATCTCCCTATTTTATAAAATGTAACAAGTAACTAAGCGAGGAAAATCTTCATCATTTCTTACTATCCAGACACTATGAATGATTGCTGTTTTCTCGAAGCGACTCATCGGAAAATCTACAATATATTTTTGACCGTATGGATTACTCTTTGCTAGAACTGCATCCCAATTAGTCACTGCTTGCAAAAGCGCTATTTGTAATTCCTCAGCATTCTCAAGATTCAGGTTTAGGGCTGATTTAAAAACGCGAGCTTTATGTTTTCCTTGCGGATGTTCTGGATTGAGACAGTAACCACTGATCTTGTCCATTTCGACTATAGCGCGTTCGGGATTAGGTAATTTCATTCCCTGTTGAGTTTCTCATCATTGTTTAAAATTGAGTTCAAAATATAATTAAGCAAAAGCTAAAAACAAAAAAATCCCTCTCCGGATGGGAAAGGGATAATTTTTAAAATTCAAAGAAAGGTCAAAACTCTCGCGCTAAAGCATCAACACACCTTTCACATAACAACGGATCATCCTTTGATTCCCCCACATAGGTAGAATAATTCCAACAGCGATCGCATTTCTTTCCTTCCGCATCAACTACCCCAATTCCCCAATTTTCGCTCAATGAATTGTATTTCAATCCGTCAATTTTTTGCGCTGAATCTAATAGTTCAACTTGGGAAGTAATAAACAAATATCGCAATTCATCGATACCATTACTATTTCCTTCCATTGTTTTTAAGGAATTTCGTAACGATTCATCAGCTACATACAACAAAACCTTCGCTTCCAAAGACGAACCGATCGCTTTATCAACCCGTGCTTGTTCCAACACCTTGTTGACATCGTTACGAAGTTCCCGCAATTTCTCCCAGAAGCTGGCGATTTCGGGATTTTGCCATTTTGCATCCAAATTCACCCAACCAGCCTCAAAAACCGATTTATAGGGGGTTTCGTAGGGTAAAAACTGCCAGATATCCTCAGCTAAATGACACAAAACAGGTGCGATCGCTCTCGTCAAATTCTCCAATGCTAAATACAACACCGTTTGAGTGCTGCGACGACGGAAACCATCGGGGGTACTGATGTACAATCTATCTTTGGCGATGTCGATATAGAAGCTGGATAAATCCACCACACAGAAATTTTGGACTGTTTGGAAAAATCTGAAAAATTGAAAGCTTTCAAATGCGTCTGTAACTTCGTTGAATACCTCCGTCATTCGATGCAGCATATATTTATCGACTGCGGGTAATTTGTCGTAGGGAACTGCATGTTTTTCCGGGTCAAAATCGTGTAAATTCCCCAATAAAACCCGTGCTGTATTCCGGATTTTCCCACGAATATCTCCCAATTGCTTGAGGACATTTTTACCGATACGTTGGTCATTGGTATAGTCCACCGAAGATACCCACAACCGCAACACATCTGCACCGTAGGGAGGTTCTTCTTTTTGATTTTTCCCACCTTCAATTACGGAATTTGGATCGAGGACATTCCCCAAGGATTTACTCATTTTGAACCCTTTTTCGTCGAGGGTAAATCCATGAGTCAACACCGTTTTATATGGCGCACAATCGTTTACAGCTACACTGGTAAGTAAACTCGATTGGAACCATCCCCGATGTTGATCTGAACCTTCCAAATAGATATCTACTGGGTACTTTTCTAACTCGGAACGCTGTTGTACCACTGAAGCCCACGACGAACCGGAATCAAACCACACATCCATCGTATCAAAACCTTGGCGATACTTGCGTCCATTATTGCGGTACTGTTCCGGTAGCAATTCCTCCACCGACATTTCCCACCAAGCATCGGAACCTTTTTCCGCAAAGATATCCCGAATCCGGTTGATGGTTTCCTCCGTCATCAAGGGTTCGTTGGTTTCCTCATCGTAAAATACGGGAATCGGTACACCCCAACTACGCTGACGGGAGATACACCAATCCGAGCGATCGCTTACCATTGGGGTAATGCGATTTACCCCCTGTGTGGGTATCCAACGCACCTCAGAGATGGCATTAAGAGCGCGATCGCGGAATCCTTCAACCGAGGCAAACCACTGTTCGGTAGCTCTAAAAATCGTCGGTTTTTTGGTTCTCCAATCGTAAGGGTATTTGTGTTGATAGGGTTCCTCTTTCAATAAAGCACCAACTTCTGCGATCGCATCAATCACCGCTTTATTACCATCACCCAACACATTCAAACCCGCAAATTTTCCCGCTTCCTCAGTAAAATTCCCCCCATCATCCACAGGAGACAGAATCGGCAAACCATACTTCTGCCCAGTGATGTAGTCTTCTTGACCATGACCAGGAGCAGTATGTACCAAGCCTGTACCGCTCTCAGTCGTAATATAATCACCACCAATCACGATTTTACTTTCACGGTCAAATAAAGGATGTCTGTAAGTAGAATGTTCTAAATCTTTCCCCTTCAATGTGGTTTTTACTTGCATAACCACATCAAATTTTTCAGCTAGAGATTCCACCAAATCCCTTGCTACAATCAGATATTTAAACTTAATTCCACTTTGCGTCTCTGCATCTTTACCCAAGACTTCCACCACACTATAATCCAACTCAGGATTCACCGCCACAGCCAAATTTGCCGGAATCGTCCAAGGAGTCGTCGTCCAAATCGCCACACCCAAATCGGGCAGATATTCCCCCACAGCAGATTTTGCAGCATCCACCAAACTTACCATTGGAAAAGCCGCATACATACTCCGGGAAGTATGACCTTCTGGATATTCTAACTCAGCTTCAGCCAAAGCAGTGCGCGAACTTGGACTCCAGTTAACAGGTTTCAAACCGCGATAAATATATCCTTTCAAAAACATTTGCCCAAAAACTTCGATTTGAGCAGCTTCATATTCCGGTGTCATGGTTAAATAGGGATGTTCCCAATCACCCCAAACACCATATCGTTTAAAACTTGTGCGCTGCCCGTCAACCGCTTCCAATGCAAAACTCTTTGCCTTTTGCCGCAACTTAATCGATGTCAAATCTTGCCGTTCTGCCTGCTTCATATTTTGCAGAACCTTCAACTCGATCGGCAAACCGTGGCAATCCCAACCCGGTACATAGCGAACCTTCCTACCTTGCAAAAGTTGGTAACGGTTAATAATATCTTTGAGGATTTTATTTAAAGCATGACCAATATGCAGTGAACCATTTGCGTAGGGTGGTCCATCATGTAGTATAAATATATCGCCAGGATTTTCTTGAGAAAGGCGATCGTATATCTTATTTTCTTCCCAAAAGCTTTGTATTTCTGGCTCACGCTTGACTGCGTTAGCTCGCATGTCGAATTTCGTCTGGGGAAGATTGACTGTATCTTTGTAAGTTTTAGCTTCTGTCACAGCACTGATTGGTTAAGGAATATAAGGTCAGATTTTCACTATTATCCGTGAGAAGTTGAGCAGTGGGGAATATTGTTATGGAAATCATAATAGTCATGGTAGTTTCCTCGTGTATGTCTTTTGTATTATTAGTGTAGCATCAGATTGAAGTTAGGCAAACCTGCGATATCCCCGACTTCTAGTCGGGGATATTGAACCCATGCATGCGATCGCTCCAAATAACTTGATATTTTCAGCAATACTAACTTCCAAATTCTAGCTTGCAAATTTTAATTGTTTTATCTTGACTACCGCTAGCAATAATTGGCATGTCAGATTGGGTATTAAAGTTAGCCGCAATAGCCATCACCGAATCTTCATGCTCACAAACTATGATGATTTCTTCATGATTACTAACTCGCCAAATTTTAATGGTTTTATCTTTACTGCTACTTATCAAAAATTCCCCTGTCAAATCAAATATTAACCCAGTTACAGACCAAGAATGTCCTGAAAGTGTAGCAATTTCTCGACCTGTTTTTACTTCCCACAATTTAATTGTATTATCATCGCTACCTGTCGCCAAAATTTCACCATTTGGGCTAAATGCTACCGTTAAAACTGCCCATGTATGTCCTGATAGGATTGATGCTGGATTGTAGTGAATTTCTGCTTCACTTGATAATGCTTGTTCTAATTTCCATATACAAACTGTCTTATCAAAACTTGCACTCGCGACATACAAACCATCTGGACTCAAAGCCACTGCACTTACTTGTTGTTTATGTCCAGTTAAAGTGTTAATCTCTTTACCATTTTCCACATCCCAAATCTTAACTGTTTTATCCCAACTTCCACTCACAAGATATTTTGTATCAGGGCTAAATACAACAGATTTTACAGCTTTTGTATGTCCAATAAGTGTAATTACTTCCTGATAATTATGAGCATCCCATAATTTAATTGTTTTATCATTACTTGCCGATGCTAATATTTTTCCATCTTGACTATAACAGATAGATTCGACCGCTTGTAAATGTCCGGGGATAGTTTTTAAAACCTGATTTGTTTGTAAATCCCAGAGATAAATATTTTTATTATTATGACCGCTAGCTAATATCTGATTATGGGGATGAATAGCAACTGTATTTACTTCCGAGGCAAGACTAATTTGTGATGTGAGAGTATGTAAACTAGCTAATTTAGGATATTCATTATTTTGGGTTTGAGATTTAAATTTAAACTTTGATTTAACACTTACAGAAGAAATTCCCATTGCTTCCATAACATCCTGTGCTGAATGAAAACGGTAATTTATATCTTTGTCAATTAATCGATCGAGAATATTCCCTATGCGTTCGCCAATCTGAGTTTGTAAATAATCACGCCAAACCCATTTATTGTTAGCAGAATCAAATAAATAAAATGGTGATACTTGAGTTAATAAATAAATACAACTAACCCCTAAGCTATAAAGGTCACTACTAAATATCGGCTGAGTATTTAATTGTTCTGGTGCAATATATTCGGGATTACCTGTAATAACTTTATTACCTATAAACAAATGATTCTTATCATAAATACGAGCCGATGCAAAATCAACTAAAATAAATTTTTGCTGCGGAGAATTAGGATTATAGATAATATTACTAGGCTTAATATCGCAATGAATTAAATTGTAGCTATGCAGTAAATTAATCGCAGGTAAAATATCAGTTAATAACTGCCATACTTGAATCTCAGTTAATTTTCCATGCTCTGATAATAGTTTATTTAAATTTTTCCCTTCAACATATTCAAATATCAAGTAAATATAATTCTCTTCCAAATGAGAACTCAGCAACTTTGGAAATAAAGAATATTTTTCTAATTGCTGCAATAAAATTATTTTTCGATCTAAATTTTGACTTTCCCCTAACTGCGATGCATCAAGGATGCCGCTTTGCGATCGCAATCTTATTTTCTGAACTACGCAAGCTACAAAAGGGTAGTCTTTTTCATCGACAGCTATAAATGTTTGCGTAAATTCACTATTACCAATTAATTGTATTAGTCTATAAGCAGGTTCTAGAAACATAGGCAAGACGACTTCACGATTGATTATTTGCATTTTCTGGCTCGGTGTAATTAGCTGGATATTGCTTTGTTCTATTATTCTCCTGCAAAATAAATTTTAATTGGGGAATGTTAGAAAAAATTGATATTAAATATGGGAAGACACGCGAAATATAAAGAGAGACGCGATATATCGCGTCTCTACATAAAAATGCTAAATTTATTGTTCTGGTTTATCTGTTGGTGACTCAATATTTATCTGTGCATGACCATTTTGTTTTGGTAAAGCCATATTTACCGGAACCCTGGGATATATGGGTTGATTAACACCATTTGTCGTGCCATTTTGTTTGCTGCTGGTTTGGTTCCACAAAATCATCGATAGCAACCCATCAACCAACCCATTGGCATTACCACCACTACCACCACCAACAAGAATATCAGGGATGAGACGCACATTGCGATCGCCCACAATTTGCATCATCTGCATGGCAGTGTAACCATTTTCTCCCAAAGCTTGGACACCAGCGAGGTAGGTTTCAGCTTTCGCATTACCCATCGCTCGAATACCTTCCGCTTCCCCAATCGCTTTTAACTTGATTGATTCCGCTTCCCCAGTTGCTTCTTGAATGCGAGAATTAGCATCTAACTCGGCAATTTTTACACCTTGCTCCGATTTCACTAACTCCTGTTGAATCTCAGCTAACGCAGTTTCCCGTACCAACTGCTGACGCTGGGTTTGAGCCATTTGCTGAACTTCGTAGGTTTTCTTTTGCTCCTCAGCAATTTTACGGTCAGTCAAGGTATGCATTAATTCTTCAGGTGGAGTAATCAAGCCAATCAAAGAATCCACAGCTTGGACATCGTAAGCACGTAACGCAGACTTAACATATTCCGACGCTTCCACTTGGCGATCGCTTCTGGCAGTCAAAAAGTCTAAAATAGTATATTCCTGTGCTGAGTTGCGGAAATAATTACCCACAATTGGACGCAAAACTTGGTCTATGACATTTTGCATCGAACCCAAACGGGAAATAACCTTTGGTGCATCCAATGCACCGATATGGATAATTTGAAATATTTCTAAATCAAAGCTAAAACCATCAAACGACAGCAACTTCAAAGCCTTCAGATTGCTATCATAACCATGTTGACCAGTAATTCTGTCGGTAAAATTCAAAACAATGTTAGTCGTCGGTACTAATTCAACCTTCATCACCTCAGTATTCAGGGGGTGTTTACCTGGGTACAAAGGTTCTACCCACACACCCTTATGTCCCTGATTTACCAAACTACCGTGGGTAAAAGCCGCACCACTGACATCTTCCTGTTCTTTCCCCACAAACGAAATTACCACACCCACATAACCAATGGGGATTTCCGTCATCGGTACTTGTTGAATATTCACCAACCACGGGTTCAAGTTCCAAGAACCCGATAACAACACTTGTTCTTGTAAACCTCTTTGCCCTCCAGCATCAAGGAATTTTTGACCATTTTGGAAATTATCATGTCCCCCAGTACTACGTCCAGCAATTTCACCCGCAGCAATCGGAGAACCATCCAAAGTGGTAATAATACCAACCTTATCCGCAGCAATTTGATGTACCTGTAACTGTTCGTGAGTCATCCCATGCTGACTAGCGGTAGCTGCTGTAATTACCTTAAACAAAGCCGTATTAATCCGGTAAGTACCTGCGGTAAGAAAACCAATTTGTCGTCCCTTTTCTCCACCGTTGGTTAAAAACTTCCGAGCATCTTGGTAATTATCGCACTCGACAATTTTACCCAAAATCCGCTCTGGGGGAATCGACGCACCATCCGCAGCGACAATCAAGGCAATTTCACCTTGAGGAACCATTACCACAGGTTCTTTTTTAACAGCAAACTGCCAAGGGAAATAACCCCAATACCAACCAGGAGCCAGGGTATCAGCTTGCAGTCCAGCTTCTCCATTCAGAGCAATTAATCGGCTTGCGGGTAAACCCTTACCCGACAAAGCAAACTTTTTAACAATAATTCCAACTTCCCGCTCTCCAATGACCACCAATCCACCAAAAAAGAGGGGGACGAAGATAACAAAACCACCGATTATAACAATGGGAATCAAACCCCAAGGTTGGGTTTGTGCTGTAATTGCGGAAATATGGGTGGGTACTTGGGCAATTACAGCTTTAGTTTGCAAAACTTGAGCAGAACTTGCTAGCTGAGTATAGTTAGTTTTGATGGGACTAGCATTCGCTGACGACTGTACGTTTCCTGCTAATGCTAAACTGGCAAAAGCCGATGCAGCTAAAATAAAAATCTTATTTGATGACTGATTAAATTTGCGACGAATTGAAGGAATCTTCACAGCTTTCATAGATTTTGCCTCTCCAGGCAAGAATTTCAAGCCTAATTTAACCTATGACTTCATTTCCTCCCGGAAGGATTTCGGAAAACTGTTGTAATTTAATTTTTTCCACAGATTTCTAGATGTTCCTGTTGCACTTGAGCGATCGCACAGCAACCCAAATCCTCAAAAAACTCTCTTTCTGCCACGATGGTACAAAGCAGATGCCATTCCCGCAATGCATGTCATCATCAGTACTTGCTAGTTCATACTTTCGATCGCTTAACAGAATCCGAACAACAAGAAATTGCCCTAGAAATTCTGAAGCGAGTATCTAATTTGAATCTGCCACCATTATCTGATGACAAGTTAGTATTAAGTGCTGAAGTGCTTTTTATAGAACTGGATCGACAAGAAGTCAATTATGAGTAGTCCAGAACGTGGTGAGATTTGGCTCGTGGATTTAGGTTATGTCGCAAAAGTCAGACCTTGCTTAGTTATACTAAAAACGGCTTGGAGTTTGGCTTTTAAACGCGGAGGTTCACAGAGTGAAACGCTTTCGTTACGCAGAGAGAATAAAATATTATTCAGGTTTTCCCGTTTAGGGAGAAAGCGGGTTTCTATGATTAGCCATACTAATTGGAGATTTTCTGTGGGGGAGAAACCCACTTTCTGAGGATTCTCATGCTAATTGGAGATTTAGTAAAACGATAATTTGCAATGCATTATACTCACTTTTACATTAAAATGAAATCTCATATACAGAAATAAAGCGTTAATTTAGTTATCGCGTGAGGTTTATCTGTGCGATCGCGTTCCCCCATGAGTCCCACCCAAATCCAAGATTTATCCAAGTCGAGCATTGTTTCCATTCCTAAAGGTGTAAAACCACAACGTGCATCCGGTGGTTTTGCATTGATTGATAGTTTGCAACGTCATGGTGTCGATTGTATTTTCGGCTATCCTGGTGGTGCTATTTTACCTATTTATGATGATTTATATAAAGTTGAAGCATCTGGAAGTCTAATTCAGCACATCCTCGTTCGGCACGAACAAGGCGCTGCCCATGCTGCTGACGGTTATGCCCGTGCAACTGGTAAAGTAGGTGTGTGTTTTGGAACTTCGGGACCAGGAGCGACGAATTTGGTCACAGGTATTGCTACCGCTTACATGGATTCGATTCCGATGATTATAGTCACCGGACAAGTTCCTCGACCAGCAATTGGTACTGATGCGTTTCAGGAAACCGATATTTACGGCATTACTTTACCAATAGTCAAACATTCCTACCTGATTCGCGATACAGCAGACATTGCTCGGATAGTCGCAGAAGCATTTTACATTGCTAGCACGGGCAGACCAGGACCTGTGTTAATTGATGTTCCCAAAGATGTAGCATTGGAAGAATTTGATTATATCCCTATAGAACCGGGGACAGTGAAATTACCCGGATATCGTCCCACAGTCAAGGGAAATCCCCGGCAAATCAACGCCGCAATTAACTTGATTCGCGAGAGTCGCCGTCCATTATTATACGTTGGTGGTGGCGCGATCGCATCTGGTTCCCACGAAGAAGTTCGACAATTAGCGGAATTATTCAATATTCCTGTAACTACCACTTTGATGGGTATTGGAGCTTTTGACGAGCATCATCCCCTTGCTGTCGGAATGTTAGGAATGCACGGTACTGCTTACGCAAACTTCGCTGTCACCGATTGCGATTTATTAATTTGCGTTGGGGCTAGATTCGACGATCGCGTTACCGGGAAACTCGATGAATTCGCAAACCGTGCTAAAGTCATCCACATCGATATTGACCCCGCAGAAGTCGGCAAAAATCGCGTTCCTGATGTCCCCATCGTTGGTGATGTCCGCAAAGTCCTAAAAGACTTGTTGAAACGATGTAAGGAAGAAGGAGTCAAAGAATCGAACAAACAAACCCACGAATGGTTAAGCTTAATTAATCGTTGGAAAGAAGATTACCCCCTAGAAGTTCCCCACCATCCCGACAGCATTTCCCCCCAAGAAACCATAGTCGAAGTCAGTCATCAAGCACCAAACGCTTTCTACACAACCGATGTCGGACAACATCAAATGTGGGCAGCACAATTCCTCAAAAATGGTCCCCGTCGTTGGATTTCCAGCGCTGGTTTGGGAACAATGGGTTTTGGTGTACCCGCAGCAATGGGAGTACAAGCAGCATTCCCCGACGAACAAGTAATTTGTATCAGTGGTGATGCCAGCTTCCAAATGTGTCTGCAAGAGTTGGGAACATTATCACAGTACGGTTTAAAAGTCAAGACAATGATTTTAAACAACGGCTGGCAAGGAATGGTGCGACAATGGCAGCAAGCATTTTACGGTGAACGCTATTCCTCCTCGAATATGGAAGTAGGAATGCCCGATATTAAATTGCTGTGTCAGGCATATGGGATTAAGGGTATGGTAGTTGAGAAGAGGGAAGAATTAGCCGATGCGATCGCAGAAATGCTTGCTCATGATGGTCCCGTTGTCATGGATATTCGTGTCACCAAGGATGAGAATTGCTATCCGATGGTTGCACCAGGAAAGAACAATTCCCAAATGATTGGTTTACCCAAGCAATTACCAAAAGCTGATATTCAGCCAGTTTTTTGTAGTAATTGCGGTGCAAAAAATTTAATGACCAATAATTTCTGTCCAGAATGTGGGACGAAATTGTAGTTGATTATTTGCAACTGTGAGTAAGGAAAGAAATTTGTTGTAGGGATGGGGTATCCCCATCCTTACGAATAATCCAAACGAATAATCCAATTTCTCACTATCAAAAAAGCTAATAATTAACTTTTATCTCAGCAGCATCAAACTACGTCAGTTGATGGTAAAATAATAATTAAAACAAATATACACCTAAATCTGCGTTTAAAATCAAAACCTCAAGCCATTTTTAGTTTTAACAATTTTTAGTTTTAACAACAATAAAACAGCGATCGCGAAGCGGTATCCTTGATAAATCGCGAAGCGGCATCCTTGATGCATCGCAACCTCAACTGCATTCTTGTCTGTGCGAACATAGAAAATAGTCCAGAGGCAAAGCCGATGAATATTGAAACAGCCACAAAGAACTACATTGAAAACAAGCAAGTAAGGCATAAAAGTCTGGGACTGATGCTCATTGTCGATTTATATCCATCCCGAATTGACAGCGTGCGAGTTAAACTTCCCAATGGAGTAGAGATGGATTGTCAATTAAATTTTCTAGACTCGGTGTAGTTAATTAAATAATATCATTCGTCGGGGTGGGTTTTCCCGCCCTTGATATTGCGATCGGATAATTTATTTTTTGGCATTCCCTAAACTGTATCTGGATCGATACCTAACTCCCGTAATTTAGCTGCCATGCGATCGCTTTTTTGTTTCTCCCATTCAGCTAATTCTTCAGGAGTGGGAACTAAATTACCTTCATAGCAACTACTCTCTCAGTGCTATTAGTTTAACGCAGCAGATTGTTTTTCTACCCACCGATTCGTACTTTAGAATAAATGGTGGAAACCAGAGAAACAAGTATCAAATACATGAATAATATAAATTCGATTGCCGAACAAGCACTTTTAGAAAGGCAAAGATTACCAGAAGCGATCGCATCAGGAATGTACAAACCCAGTTATGACGGGTTAGGTTTAGGGAATATTGCAGCTTTAGCTTTGGATTGGTTATGTCCAGAAGCACCAACATTAAGCTCACAAAAAGCTTTACCGAGATTCAATCCAGAGTTATTAGGTGTGAAATCGGTTACAGATGCTTGGAAGGATTGGCAACAGCAAGCACCGATTAAACATGTGGTGTTGTTAATCTTGGATGCTTTGGGTTATGACCAATTACAGACATTGATGAATGAAGGTGATACACCAAGATTAGCTGAAGCTTGCCAGAAACAGCAAGCTTTTTTTATGCCTGCAACTTCCGTATTTCCCACCACCACTGTAACCGCATTAACCTCTGCTGCAACTGCATATGCACCTGCTCAACATGGTTTAATTGGAACTCACGTTTACTTTCAAGAAATTGGTGGTGCGGTAAATCTGATTGGTTTTCGTCCTAGCGTTTCTCCCACTTCCACACCCTACTTAGACAATCAACTCAATCCCGATACTTTAATACCAGTACCAAACATATATACACGAATGGAGAAAGCTGGTGTAAATGTGGAAATTATCAATTACCACTACTTTAAAAATTCAAGTATCAGTCGCTTTACTAGTGCCGGAAGTAGTGCGGGTACAGATGGGTTCGTCGGATATTTGACAGCACCAGATGCTTTTAGTCAATTGCGATCGCGTTTGTTATTAAAATATGAATCCAACAATAATAATCCCAGTTTCACATACCTTTATATCCCCAATATCGATACTTTAGCCCATCGCTATCAACCCTTAAGTCCCAATTATCGAGCAGAAGTAGCAGCAATTGACTTTTCCCTGCATCGCGAATTGTTCGCACCATTAGCAGGACGTAGCGATACCGTATTATTATTAGTAGCAGACCACGGTCAAATTCCCGTTCATCCAGAAAAAATTATTTGGTTAGAGAAACATCCAATTTTGACGGAAAATCTGTTTCTGCAAACCGGAGGTTCCCGCTATCAATATTTACATATTCGCAAAGGTAAAGAAGCAATAATTGCCGATTACGTGCGGGAAAATCTCGCAGAACAAATATTATTCTTATGGAAAGATAAAGCGATGTCTACGACAGACTGCGTCTACGCACTTGGTTTGTTGGGATTGCCAGAGGAAAATCTTAGTGATGTCAACGATGAACGGATTGGTGATGCTATATTACTTCCTAAAGATGGTTGGGTTTGTTTTGATGAAGAGGGAGGAAAGCATCCTGTGGGAATTCACGGTGGTTTGAGTCGTGAGGAAATGCTAATTCCATTTTTGGCTTATCGGTTTTGATTTAGATTTGATTAAATATCATCTGCGTTAATACCTAACTCCCGTAGTTTAGCTGAAAGGCGATCGTTTTTTTGTTTTTCCTGCTCTGCACGTTGCATTTCTTGCTCTGCACGTTGTTTTTCCTGCTCTGCACGTTGTTTTTCCTGTTCTGCACGTTGCATTTCCTGTTCTGCAACTTCCTCTGGTGTTGGTACTAATTCTCCTTCAGATGTAAAAAATCGTAATTTATCTTCATACACTCCCAAATACAAATTTAACTGCTGACTCCATAACAACCCCTGAGAAGTGGGTTGGAGTGGTTCATACTGCCCATCCACTAAATGAAAACCAGCAAACTCCAAATTATCTGGATCGAACCAGAAATAATCTGGTGTACGGAAGACATTTTGATAAATCTTCTTTTTCAAATCCTTGTCAACATTCCTGGTAGAACTTGACAAAATTTCAATGATGAGATTTGGGTACTTCCCATCTTCTTCCCAAACAACCCAGCTTTTGCGAGGTTTGCGTTCGGTATCGAGTACCACAAAAAAATCTGGTCCGCGAAACTTTTCCGACTTAAGCTTGCGGGAACTATAGTAGATTGTAAGGTTTCCCGCAGCGAAAAAGTCATTGCGATCGCGCCACAACCAATCTAGACATTTGATAAATAGCAGCATTTGCTGCAAATGTAAATATGTTTCCAAGGGTGGTTCATCGCTATAGAAATCACCTGAAGGAAATATTACACCATCTGAGACATCATCTAGGGTGTCATCTGAAATTTCAAAATTTTGAACGACAGACATAGCTGTTATGCAATCCTAAGTACTATTAGTCTAGCGCAGTGATTTTATGAGAATAAGTCAGAGGTTATAATACCTGTTAAAAGAATGAAGAAATAAATATTTATGCTAAACAGTCTTGCAATTTTGAGATAATAAAATCTGCATCTAAATTTTGCCCAATAAACACTAATAAATTTTGTCGTTCTCTTTCATTCTGCCAATCCACATCATCAAGCATATACCGTTTCCCACTCACTGACAAAACATGTTTTTGGGGCTTTCCTCAAACCACATAATGCCAATGCATCGATATATATTAATTGGGTATATATTATTTAAAAAATTTTTAAATTTCTTTACAGAGAAGGGACGATAACTTTGGAAATTAACTAAAGAAAGAGAACCATCTTTGAACTCACTACTATAAGAATAAATATTATCCAGTTCTAAGTTTGAGACAAAGGGCAGCAATACTTCTGCATTACGAGAGCGAATTATTCTTGCTCCTTCTTTTATATTATTTACTTCTGATTCTAACAAATCTAACTTTGCTATACCAACTAAATCAGTTTTATTTAGCAGAATAATATCACCGTAAGTAATTTGTCGGAGAGCAGCTTCTGAATTAAATGAATCTAAATTAGATTCTGAATCAATTACTGTGATGATAGATTCTAAATAAGTCAAGTCTTGCAATTCTGTACCAAAAAATTGTAAAGCTATTGGTAATGGGTCAGCCAACCCACTAGCTTCAATAATTAAATAATCAAAAGATACTTCTCTTTCTAAGATTTTACAAACCGAATCAATTAAATCTGAATTTTCGTTAATAGAATTATCACGAGTTTGACAAGGGTTATATGGAAAATCTTCCACAACAACGTTATCATTAATGCCATCAATGTTTATATATCCAAATTCAGAAATTAATATTGCAAACTTTAAATCTGGCTTCTGGTTAATAATTCTGTTAATTAATGTGGATTTACCACTGCTTAAAAAACCAGTAACAATAATTACCTTGAGTTTTTTAGGAAAATCTTGTAGAATTTTTTTAAGATTGCGATCATAACTTTGAATTAAATCATCAGAATTAATATAGCTATCGATCACTCTAGCTTCAATTAACTTTACATCCTCATCCCTCAAACTCAAGTCATACTGAATAGTCTGCAAATGTTTGCGGATACGTTCATTCGGAGGATACCCCTTTTTCAAAGATTTTTCAAAAGCTTGGGCATATCTCTGCCTTTTCGCTGCCCGAATTTTATAAGGCAATAACATCTCCGTCTCAATTTCTTGTGCTTTTTCTGGCGAAATATTCAGCGTTTCGATTTTGATATCTAAATATTCCCTTTCAAAAGAATCTGGCTCAAGTTCACCCTCAAATTCTTGTTCCCTATCCAGTTCTTGGAAAAATTGATCTACCGCTTGACGGTACTCTACACAAGGATCAGCTTGTGGTGCTTTCGCAATAGGCAGTTTATAACCCTGCTCATCAAAAATAATTATCTGAGGCTGAGTTGCAGTTTGGGATTCAATTTCGATTTTGCGGCAAGCATAATCATGTAAATCTTGCACCAGAATCCATTCATTTTTTCCTTTTTTGATTGCACCTTCAATACCCTCTATCAAATAATGAGTGTATATAGAAAGGTGAGGACGTTGTTGCTCATCAGTACCAGGTAGCTGATAAGAAACTTGTGTGGAACTAGAAGATGCAAGAACTACCCTACCTTGGGCTTTTAAACTTTCAAAATCAACAGTTTCTTCTCCTTTCTTCAAAAGAAAAGCAAATTTGCCACTAAAACAACAGTCAAGTATAACTATTATTCGCTTTGATTTGCTTATGTTCATCTGGCGATGTAAAAATGAAGCTGCAACCGCACTACTTTCAACTAAACGTTCTTTTTCTTTTCGTGTTCCCCTAGCAGAAAGATGTAGTTCTCTGCTAGCATCGTTCCCTAACGCTCCATGACCTGAGAAATACAACAGCAACAAATCGTCTTTGCTGCGTCTACTAAAAAAACGCTCGATTGACTCTTCCATTGGTAAACGTTGAGGATTCAATAACGTATCTACCTGGAAATTACCCTTGTTTAAATCTTCTAGGACACGCTGCATCTCCTCAACATCCCTTACACTTCCAGGAAGAAGTTCAAAGCCATCCCCATACTCACTCACACCAATTAAAAGAGCATATCTACTACTTGTTGTCATCTGAAGATTGCAATGCTGTGATAGAAGCAATGAATTTTTCCATATTTTGCATTGTTAGTGCTAAATCTTTTTGATTTTTACCTTTAAACTCAAATTCTAAATCTTTATATTTAATTTTTGCTTCTGTGGAAGTTCCAATTAAGCGTTCCCACAACCATTGCGCCATACCTTTAATACTATCTAAATTAATCTTTATGTCTAAGATGCCCGGTTCTGTCTTATCTCCCTTTGATGTTAGGTTAATAGTCTCTGGTAGTTCTGCTAATGGGATGCGATTGACATCCTCTACTAATCCTCCAATCTCGCCCGTAATATTTTGTAACAGCAGTTCCAACTCTTCTTCATCCGCCTCACTATCCTGTAAAATCAAGAGAATTTCAATATTAGGTAGTTTGCTCATAATAAATTATTGCTACAGAACACTAAACTAAATTATAACCTTAAGTGATTTAAGTAGCTCAGTGTGATTAAAGCGAACTATGTGAATGATTTAGGACTGCTATACATGGTGATAGGTCAAAGCTCAAATGGCACATAAACTTTTCTATTAGTTCCGCTAATTGAGCTTTATATATATCTAACAATAAGACTCGAACGCTAAAATTATCTAAATCTTAAACATCCAACCCAACTACATTTAACTGCGGTGGATGCTCGACTGTAAACTGATAATAAACCTCTTGCTTTGCTTGCGGAGCTAACTTTAATACCCACTCCAATATACCCATTTCCCCAAGCTGAATTTGTGGATTGCTGCGATTCAAATTCACCTTGATTTGTTCGTGACGACTCTTAGGTATCTGCTCAGTTAATGTTAACTTAGCTTCTTGATTAAGCAAATTAGTAACTACTAACCGATAACCAAAAGTGATTTTCCGATTACTACCAATTAACTTCTTATCAACCTGACGCTCAACCAAATCCCGTTCAACCTTTAAACCTTCATCAATCCCCAAATTTACCTTAAATTCCTGTCCTGGCGCAATATTTGCTAACTGCGTTGTCCCCACAAACATATTATCGCGGAAAATGTTCGCTTTCCCCGGTAACAACGTCGCACCATCCGCAGGATTTTTTACCGTAGTTTGCAAATAAGCAAAACTTACCAAACGCGGCATTGCCACATAGCCAAAATTGCAATCAAAATTATCATTAAAAATAGTCGTTTTGTGCGGAGTGCGATCGCTCGGAATATTTCCACCACTATTTAACTTGAACGAGACTACAGAACCTTCCCTCAACACCTCCGCATTTACTGTTTCCGCTTCAATTTCATCTTCCCCCCCATCCTCTTCCGGCATTTGAGCTTGAGAAATACTTCTTGCCTTCATAAATTCAGGTGCTGCTCCTGGTGCAGCCGCGAATGGCATAGCTTGCCGTATATTCAAGTACCAAGGTTCTAATTTAGGTGGCAGTGTACCTAGTCCTGGTTTAGCTGTAGAGAGAGTTAGAGCGACATTTTGCCAATCTTCACCAGTATTTTGTGTCACCTCTGCTAAATAACTGAGATTGACCTCACTGCTTGTACTATTTACCCGCACATCATAAACAGGTGTCCAACTTGCATAATTGACAACATAAGAAACTTCAAGCTCAAATTTAGACCCAAACTCACCCACACCACTAGTTTCAATATCTACAACAAACTTAAAGCTTTCTTGGGGATGTGGAGTTTGTACTTGTTGCAACTGCTGTTGTAGCGCTTTGAGTTCTTTCTCAATGTCCTTTTTGCGGTTGCTATAGTCTCTTGTGGCAATGCCGTATTCAGTAATTTGACTACCCAAAAATTCACAAAATCCAAAGTCTCACTCAGACTAAGATTTTTCCGGGAAATACTTTGAGCAAAAGGTTCTTCGGTTTTTTCCCGCAATCCCTCAATAAACCGCGATTGCAAAGCCAAACCATCAAGTTGTGCCTGCAAATAGTTCATTTCCGAGTCCAATTGCTCGATATGTTGGCTAATTTGGGAAACTCTCGCTGCTACTGGTTCACTAGTGTAAATCCGCTCGACATTTACCCCCAACAAACGTACTCTAGTTTGACCGCTACCACCAACCCGCACCGAATCTGATTTTAAGCTAACTGGCAAATTGTTTATAACTAATTTCTGTTCTTCACCTGTTAGTTCAACAGAACCCCGACGTGTCACCAAAGCTCTATCGGTGTAGACTGTAACTGCTGTAATTTCAGTCTCTACAATTTTGCTTGTAGATAAAGCTTCTAGATTATCCACTGCCAGTTTTCCTTATTTTTACCGTGATTGTGGCTGTTTTGGATTTTAGATTTCGTAAAGACGTTCCGGTGGAACATCTTTACAATATTTTGGATTTTGGATTAATAATTACCACTAATAAAACAGCTAAGGGAACACAAAAAAATTTACCCCGCCATTACAAATGATATAACTAATAAACCTTTAAGCCTGAGCTTCGGCGTAAACTCCCGTATTTTTATCAACAAACTCCTTTGCAGCACTCAAAAGATAGTCGTAATAAGTTCGTGCCACAATCGATAATTGTTTGCCATTAGGGTAAACCATATACCAATTGCGCTTGATTGGGAAATACTCCACATCCAAAACTGCTAAATCCACCGCTTCCGGTAGCAAAGTATGCCGCGATAAAACCGATATTCCCAAACCACCTGCGATCGCTTGTTTTATAGCCTCATTACTTCCCAACTCCAACTTAACTCTTACCGACACTCCATGTTCGTCAAGCAATTTTTGTACAGCTCGACGGGTTCCCGAACCTGGTTCCCGCATAATAAATGCCTCATCTGCGAGTCGCTGAATGGAAATATTTTTTTCCCCAGCCAGGGGATGATTTAACGGTGCTAAAACAACCAGGGGATTTTCCAAAAACGGCTGAAAATTCACGTCCAAATGGTCGGGAACCTGACTCATAATATACAAATCATCCATATTCCTGGTCATGCGATCGAGAATACCTTCATGATTTGTAACTTGTAAAGAAATATCTATACCTGGATATAGTTGACAAAATTGACCTAATAAACGCGGAATAAAATATTTTGCTGTTGTAATTACAGCCAAACGTAATTGACCCTGTTTTACCCCTTTCAAATCTGCTACTTTCATCTCAAATTGGGCAATGGTTTCAAAAATTTGACAGCAAGTAGCAAACAATTCTCTTCCCGCTTCGGTCAAATATAGGCGTTTACCAACCTGCTCAAATAAAGGCAGTCCCACCGATTTTGTGAGCTGCTTAATTTGCATTGAAACTGTCGGTTGTGTAAGAAACAGTTCCTCAGCAGCGCGAGTAAAACTTCCGTGACGTGCTGCCGCCTCGAACACCTTCAATTGGTGTAGGGTCGCTTGATTCAACAGTGGTTCTCCTCTAGTAGCAACTTATTAGATACAGTAATTTGATTCGATTTGCCAAGACTATGTTATCGATTTAGTTGACAGTGAGTAGTTGATTATTAGTGGTTTACTAATAATTACGTTTTGTTCTATGTTTTTTGGTTTTGTTATTTCTACAAACACCAAATCTCAATCTTTGTGAACTATGTTTTAGCTAACAAACACTAAACATTTACAACTATAACGATTAATCTTGCACCTCAAATGACATCACTATATAACACTAGTATCACAGAACACTAACATTTAGTGCAGCAATAATAGTCTAAAAATCTATAAGTTCTTTTCATTATAAACAAAAGATAATTTTTAGTATCAATGTTTATCTATAGTATCTCTAAGTATTTTGATATACTGTTTCATGCTCTAAAAAAGCACTTTTTCGGGTGACTGTAATGGATTCGGCACAAATCACTCGAAGATTTTTGAGTTATTCAAATGAGCCTGTGCAGACAATTATTAGCACAAACCATAGATATAAATTTATGATTTCTATTAAAATAAAAGTGTTTTACTTATGGACTGGAGCAGTTATTATCAAAACAACAAGCAAAGCGTAAGATGCCTTCCAGCCCCAGTTGCGTTGACGGAGGATTTCTCCGGCATTGCTGCTGGTAACGTTACACACCTTGAAGATTAATATTTAGGGGATGGTGACCGAAGGTTGTACTGACCTCAATCGACTTGGTGTGTACAACGTTTTTTTATTTAATTATCTTCCAGTTCTTCAATAATTTTGATGGGGAGTTTTGCCAAATCAGGTAATTGCACAACCTCTACTTCAATAACTGGTTCCTTAATACTAATAGGCAAGTTTAATGGTTCACTTAATGGTTGACTTAATGGTTGACTTAATGGCTGATTTAATGGTTGACGTTTTTCCACCCAACAGCTAGCAACTGGCAAGGTTTGTTCGAGTTCGTCAAGTGGTCGAGGAATTACCATAACCGCATTCAATTCACCAATTCGTTCAGCTTCATTCATTCCAGCTTCTACTGCAACAGCAACATTTGCCACCGAACCACGAATAATCGCCGTACATAGACCAGAACCGATTTTTTCGTATGCCGCAAGTTGTACATCGGCAGATTTGAGCATCGCGTCTGCCGCTCCTACCATTGCTGGAAAGCCTCTGGTTTCAATCAAACCGATCGCTTGATTACTCAAACGACTGTAACCACCATTTGCGAGTTCAGTCAAACGGCTGGTTATGGGAAGGATAATTTCTAAGTTGGGGTAAGGACGAGGGATTACTAGACTAGAAAAAAATTCATTAAATTGTTTTGCCGTATCTTCGCCAGCCTGAACAGCTAAACGAACATCAGCAATTCCCCCTCTGACGATCGCAGTACAATGACCATCACCAATTTTTTCATAACCGATTAAGTGTACGCCAGCTGATTTGAGCATCATATCCGCCGTACCAACAATTGCCGGAAAACTTCGCGTTGAAACCATTCCCAAAGCGGTATCGCTGAAGTCGTTCCGTTGATTGTATTCCCCCATGTTAAATTCTCCAGGATAATCAACTGATGATTAAGTAGGCAGAGTGAAAAGTTAAGAGTTAATCGCCATTGAGAATTAGGTATTGGGACAACTAAAACCTAACAATTAACAGTTCTCAATTAATTCTATTCTTACTGACTTACTTAAGAAGTAACACTTATTCAGATTAATCGTCTTCTGGCAAAGGTTTATTCAAGGACTGCCGATGGGGGAATAAAGTAACTAATAGCCTTTGGACGCTACTTTGACCGTAAACATGATTACCCAACGTATCTTTTGAGTTAAGCGATGATTCCGCAGCTTCGGTTGGTTGAGTGGTGGTTTGAGGTTTTGTTGAATCTTCTGCAACGGGCTGGTTTTGATTTTCGACTGGGATATTATTGCTAGCTGGTGATTGGGATGGTGATGGAGATTGCGATTTAAAGTGAGATTTAAATTGAGATTGGGGGTCAAATTGCAATCGCGAGGCAGTACTACCATTATTTGTTTGAGATTGTGTTGGCTGTGAATCAGGCAATCCCCACAAATCACCATTAATATCGCCAATATCGCTAACTTCTTGCCCTGGTTGTCCAGTTGCTGTCGTTAGATTGTTTGAAGGTATTTGATTTTGGTCTTCGGCTTGATTGTCTCCAATCGCTTCAACATGACGATTGTAGCGATCGCGAAGCGGTATCCTTGATACATCGCGAAGCGGCATCCTTGATGCATCGCAATATCCCAAAACCGAACCGGGTTGAATAACCTGCGCGGATGCAACAGAAGACCTAAAAACTGTAGTTGCGGCTCCAATACAAGCGTTTGACCCGATTTTACCTTCGCCAACCATCAAAAATCCGGCTCCTAAGCTTGCTCCAGCTTCAATTTCTAGAGTACCCCGATCGACTTGGATAATTGAACCCATGCCGATACACACCCCAGCACCAACAATAATCTTGCTATTTGGAGCCGCTTGCAGAATAACTCCCGGTGCGATTACAGCACTTTCGTGAATTATCACCTCGCCACTGATGTAAGATTCAAAGCTACTGCCTAGACGCAGTGGCGGCACAGACATAAAAAATTTACACCTAATTGAAGTTGGGCACTGGGCAATGGGCAATGGAAAATGGGCTATAACTGTCTCACATTTAGTTTGTACATTTTAGGGCGCAAATTTCATAGAAACTGGATAATGAGCAATGGGAAAATTACATGTATATATTTACCCCATGCCCTATCCCCCATGCCCTATTCCCCATGCCCCATACCCTAAATTACGGACGTTGAATAATCAATTCGAGAACGCGACGTTTTGCCTTGGCATCAATTCCAATCAGACGAACGTACTCACCTTGATATTCGGAAATAAAGCCCTCTAATGCGGCTGCGGCATCCCGATCTGAACGGGCTTCGATTTGCCCGCAACTTTGCCACGAACCTGTACGGAAGCGCCGTTGGTCTACGTGTTCCGCACTAATCTTATACCCACCAGCCAAAAGTTGGCGCAAGTGATCCATTACTTCCAAACTTAGACGAGTTGCGGTTGTGGTACCACCGGAGTAACTGCTGGAACTACTAGGTGTAGCAGTTGCTGCGGTAAAAGATTGACTCGAACTGTTGCTTGAGGCTGCGATCGCACCGTTGGGACGCTGAATAATACTTTCGAGAACACGACGTTTGGCTTTGGAGTCGATACCAATCAAGCGAACGTAGTCGCCTTGATGTTGAACCATACAATCTTCCAAAGCGGCGATGACATCGTTGGCTGAACTCGATTCGATTGGCTGGCAACTTTGCCAAGAACCTGTGCGGAAGCGACGTTCATCAACATGTTCTGTACCAATTCTGTAGCCACCTGCTAATAATTGGCGAATCTGCTCGACGGTTTCGCTACTGAGTCCAGCTTTGCCGTTGCCGTTGCCGTTGCCGTTATAACTATTACCGTTGCTATAGCCATTACTAGAACCGTTGCTGTAGCTACTTGTGCTAGTAGGTGCTTTAAAACCAGTGGCAGTTGCAGTGGCAACAACACCATCAGGACGTTGAATAATGGTTTCCAAAACGCGACGCTTGCCGTTATCAATGCCAAACAAGCGCACGTAATCGCCGCTATGGTCTGATAAACACGATTCTAATGATGCGATCGCATCCCCAAGCGATCGTGTTTCAATTGGCTTACAGCTATTCCACGAACCCGTGCGGAAACGTCGCTGGTCAACATGTTCTGTCCCAATCTTAAATCCTTGTTCTAACAAATAGCGCAGTTGCTCTACTGTTTCAGCGCCCAACCGATTACTCGACACCTCATCGCTCCTTTCAAATGCAAAACTAAAACCGTTACTTGTATCTGTATAAGATTTCGCTAATTCATTCCGAATCGGCGCAATGCATTTATTATCCGCAGCACAGAGATAACCAGCCCTCAATGCCTGGTTGATACCAACCACATGATGGGCAAAATCCTTATCTTCTGCTTGCACGTCCGGTAGGCGATCGGCTTGTTGTTGAGTGGTAATTATGGCTCCAGATGGTACGTATTTTCCAGGAGGAATTTCCACATCCTGAATTAATGCGTGCATCATCACGATACAACCAGCACCCACTCTGGCGTTAAATACCGTCGAACGGAAACCAATAAAACATTTATCTCCGACATAGCAAGGACCATGAATCAATGCCATGTGGGTAATACAAGCATCTTTGCCTACCCATACTGAGTATTCTTGTTTGTTGTCGCCAATGATGCGACCTTGTTCCAAGCCGTGAATTACCACTCCGTCTTGGATATTAGTATTTTCACCGATAAAAAACGGCGCACCTTCGTCAGCTCGAATCGAAGTACTGGGAGCAATAATTACATTTGCACCAATTTCTACATCCCCGATAATGTGGGAAAACGAATGGACAAAGGCTGTTGCATGGATACTCGGTTCGGCTAAATCTGTTGACCACGGGGTTGGGGGTGCCGCCTCTGCCGTGCTGCGGACTGCCATTACTAGATTCCTCCTGAATTGAGTTATGAGTTATGAATTATTAAGTTAGGAATTGTGAGTTATTAAGTTAGGAATTATGAGTTATGAATTGCAAATTATAAGTTTTGTTAAAATATAACTCCTCACTTCCAACTCTAGCCTGTGGACAACTGCTTCTGCTTCTACATTTTCCACTTCTAATTCCTAACTCCTCACTCCTAACTCCTCAACCTTGGCTTCTACTCCTAACTCTTCACTTAAATTTAACTATCGATATTGGTCTTTTTTACTGTAAAGCACGCGGTCTTCAACATGAACCGTGTCAATTATCGCCACAACAGAAGCATCTAAAGGACGTTGTTCGTTTCCCTGAACTTGACGAGCAGCACTACCACGACTTACTAATACCCACTCATCAAATCCCGCTCCTACACTATCGGCAGCGACTTCATATTTTTCTAGGAGTTGTCCTTCTTCGTTAACTAATTGCAACAGTAACAGTTTCACCCCACGTAGACTTGGGTCTTTTTGGGTGCTAACTACCGTACCGCGAACTTTAGCAATTTGCATTACTCAATTACGGTCTTCTGCCGAAAGGACGAATAGAATTGACATTTTCGCGGAATTGTTCCACATCTTCGGTGTAGCGAATTGGCAGAACATATTCCAAGTTTTCGTGGGGACGAGCAATGATATGGGTCGATAAAACCTGTCCACCATTAACACGCTTGACATTATCAACTCCGGCTGCTACTGAAGCTTGTACTTCGGATACGTCGCCACGTACAATCACCGTAACGCGACCACTACCAATTTTCTCGTACCCAACTAAAGTTACACGGGCAGCTTTTACCATCGCATCAGCCGCTTCTACAACTGCTGGGAAGCCCAGAGTCTCAACCATTCCTACTGCAATAGACATTATTTTAGATCCTTAATCCAGCGAGCGAAAAACTAAAACCAAGCAAAACTTTTTCATCGATCGAGATTGCAACCCTTGAATTTGTTTGGGATTGCGGATTTTGGGACTAGGATTGGGATTTTGGATTGGGACTTTACTTCAAATAAAAGCAAATATTCCCTGTCTGACTTCGCTTTCGTGATTGACTACCAGCTAAATCTAAAACCCAAAATCGCAAACTCAAAATCTCAAAATCCTTAAGTTCGGAACTGTTCGACCGCTTCGGTGTAACGAATTGGCAGAACATACTCTAAGTTCTCGTGAGGACGCGCAATGATATGTGTCGAAACAACTTCACCACCATTAACTCGACGAGCAGCCTCAACACCCGCAGCAACCGAAGCTTGCACTTCTGATACGTCGCCACGCACAATTACTGTAACGCGAGCGCTACCGATTTTTTCATATCCAACTAAAGTTACACGAGCGGCTTTCACCATCGCATCAGCAGCTTCTACAACTGCTGGAAAACCTTTTGTTTCAATCATTCCAACCGCAATTGGCATCGCAGGACTCCTACAGAATTAGTGCAATTTCAGTAATCGAAAGAATTTTTTTTTGACGGGGGTGCTCATCTTGCCAAATCGAAAAAACTCTTAAGTTTAAGCATAGAAAACGATTGCACCCCTGGCAATATAAATTACTATAATAGTTTATAATGAAATAGTTTTAAAAAACTTAACGCCTCCAAGAAAATGGGTTTAAATTGAAACTAGGGTTATTTCGCCACTATTGATATTTAAGGGTTAGGAGAGCGATCGCTTCTGATTTATAATTTTTTTATACTGTTTTTTCAATCCGATTTGCAAGCGATCGCAAATCTGTATTGATGAAAACTACCTAACTTGATGGGAGCGCACTGGCGGTATCCCGGTTTTTCTGCTGTCAACTGTCTCTCAGCAGGGCAAAACACAACACAAACTGAGTCAGTTATCAGAAAAAATCATGAAACGTATAAAATGGTGTTTTGATATTAGCAAAGACAACCGTGAATCCTTGGTTTGTAAAGAGATATAAATATTTTTGATATTTGTTTTGATATTTATTTGATGAAAAGTGCTGTAGCCTGACTCTGATGATTTTCAAGAAAATTCAGATAGATAAAGCTATTTCCAGAACATCACAAATTTAAATATTCCAACAATATAGCTTTATAGCTTTTAGTCAAATTCGTACATGGAAAGTCGGGACTAGTTCCCAAGCTGACAAACTCAGGGAAACTTCAATGGATCAGTTCTTATTCTCAACAAGTTGGTATGTTCCTCTTTATGGCTTAGTGGGAGCTATCTTTACCCTACCTTGGGCGGTAGGGTTAATTCGTCGCACAGGTCCTAGACCAGCTGCTTATTTCAATTTGCTCACAACTATAATCGGTTTTGTTCATAGCCTACTTGTTTTCAAAGATATCTGGAGTCGCGATCCGCAAAACCCAGTGATTAATTGGTTCAGTGCTGCGGGTTTTGATTTATCATTCGCCTTAGAAATTTCGCCAGTCAGCATTGGGGCAACAGTCTTGATTACTGGGTTAAGTTTGCTAGCACAAATTTACGCCCTTGGCTACATGGAAAAGGATTGGTCTTTGGCGCGTTTTTTGCGTTGATGGGGTTTTTTGAAGCAGCCCTAAGTGGTTTGGCAATTAGCGATTCGTTATTTCTCAGCTATGCGCTGTTGGAAGTATTGACATTATCGACATACTTGTTAGTTGGGTTTTGGTATGCCCAACCGCTTGTAGTGACGGCAGCTAGGGATGCTTTTTGGACAAAGCGGGTTGGTGATTTGTTGCTGTTGATGGCAGTTGTGGTGCTTTCGAGTCTTGCTGGGAGTTTGAATTTTTCCGACTTATACGAATGGGCACAAACGGCAGAATTAAGCCCTTTAGTATCAACTCTATTAGGATTGGCGTTAATTGCTGGTCCTGCGGGTAAATGCGCCCAGTTTCCCTTGCATTTGTGGTTAGATGAAGCAATGGAAGGACCAAATCCGGCATCAGTATTGCGAAATTCGATGGTGGTAGCGGGTGGTGCTTACGTTCTCTACAAACTTCAACCAATTTTAGCTCTGTCACCAGTGGCACTGAATGCATTAGTAATTATGGGTGTAATGACATCTGTGGGTGCGACTTTGGTTTCCATTGCCCAGATTGATATTAAACGGGCGCTGTCCCATTCTACAAGTGCTTATATGGGTCTGGTGTTTTTAGCGGTAGGTTTAGAACAGGGTGGTGTGGCATTAATGTTGCTATTTACCCATGCGATCGCAAAAGCTCTATTATTCATGAGTTCGGGTTCGATTATCTACACTACCAGCAGTCAAGATTTAACGGAAATGGGCGGCTTGTGGTCGCGGATGCCAGCCACTACTACGGCTTTTGTTGTTGGTGCGGCGGGAATGGTGACAATATTACCTTTGGGTAGTTTTTGGGCAATGCTAGCTTGGGCTGATGGGTTGGCAGCTATTTCCCCTTGGGTGATTGGAGTTTTAGTATTGGTTAATGGGTTAACTGCATTAAATTTAACCAGGGTATTCCGGCTAGTATTTTGGGGAAAGCCACAGCAAAAAACCCGTCGTGCCCCCGAAGTCGGCTGGCAAATGGCTGTTCCGATGGTAACGCTGACGGTGGTAAATTTGTTAGTACCCCTGATGCTGCAACAATGGTATTTATTACCAGCATGGGAAAGTGTCAATTGGTACGTGTTAGCACTGTTGGTATCAACAACTTTGCTTTGTGTAATCATTGGTTCAACCATTCACTTACATAAAGCTTGGTCGCGTTCCACTGTGTTTTTGTGGCGGTTTATTCAGGATTTGTTGGGGTATGATTTTTACATCGATCGTGTGTACAAAACGACAGTCGTTGCCGTTGTCGCCATGTTATCCAAAGTTTCAGCCTGGAGCGATCGCTATCTTGTTGATGGTTTAGTCAATTTAGTTGGATTCGCTGCAATATTTGGTGGGCAAAGTCTGAAATACAGTATTTCTGGTCAATCTCAAGGATATATGCTCACCATTCTAATTGGTGTTAGCATCCTTGGTTTTTTTATTAGTTGGTCACTAGGTCTTTTGGATAATTTGCCATTTTAAAATAGTTAGGAGTTAGGAGTTAAGAGTTAGGAGTTAATAAATACTTCTATCCCCAATCCCCAATTCCCAATCCCCAATCCCCAATCCCCAATTCAAAAAAATGCTCACTGTTCTAATTTTAGTTCCCTTAATTGGGGCTGCAATTATCGGATTTTTACCCATTCAAATAAGTCCAAAAACATCCCATTGGATAGCTTTTGGATTTACTTGTATCTCATTTTTATGGACGATTGTTTTAGCAAGTTTATTTAATACAAATGTAGTCACACAACAGTTTTCAGAATTTTTACCTTGGATTGATACTTTAGGCTTAAATTATCATCTTGGTATTGATGGTTTATCCTTACCATTATTAGTATTAAACGGATTTCTGACTTGTATTGCCGTTTATAGTAGCGATGCCTCGATTAACCGTCCACGATTTTATTACTCCTTATTATTGATACTAAATGTTGGCGTAACAGGAGCATTCTTAGCGCAGGATTTACTGCTATTTTTCCTATTTTACGAACTCGAATTAATTCCCCTGTATCTATTAATTGCAATTTGGGGTGGAGAAAAACGGGGTTATGCTGCAACCAAATTCTTGATATACACCGCATTTTCAGGGATTTTGATTTTAGCAAGCTTTTTGGGAATGGTTTGGTTGAGTGGTGCTTCCACATTCGCATTAGAAGGTTTGAATACAGCAGCGCTACCATTAGCCACGCAAATCTTACTACTGCTAGGACTTTTGATTGGCTTCGGCATCAAATTCCCCTTGGTTCCCTTCCATACCTGGCTACCCGACGCACACGTAGAAGCTTCCACACCCATATCCGTGCTGCTAGCTGGTGTTTTGCTCAAGCTGGGAACATACGGAATGCTGCGATTTGGGATGAACTTGTTACCGAGCGCTTGGACATACTTAGCACCTTGGTTAGCGACTTGGGCTGTTGTCAGCGTTTTGTACGGTTCCTCATGCGCGATCGCACAAACAGATATGAAGAAAATGGTGGCATATAGTTCGATTGGACACATGGGCTATATCCTGCTTGCCGCCGCAGCTGCTACCCCATTAAGCTTATTGGGAACGGTTTTGCAGATGGTTAGCCACGGGTTAATATCAGCTTTACTGTTTTTGCTCGTTGGTGTTGTGTATAAAAAAGCGGGAACTCGTGACTTAAATGTGTTACATGGATTATTCAACCCCGAACGAGGAATGCCATTAATCGGTACTTTATTAGTTGCTGGAGTGATGGCAAGTGGAGGGATGCCGGGAATGTTGGGATTTATTTCCGAATTTATTGTTTTTCGCGGTAGCTTCACAGTATTTCCCGTACAAACCTTGCTATCCATGATTGGTACAGGTTTAACAGCAGTGTATTTTCTGATTATGATGAATCGTGCCTTCTTTGGAAGATTGTCAGAACAAGTAACCAACCTACCAAGAGTTTACTGGAGCGATCGCATTCCCGCTTTCATGTTAGCAGTACTAATTGTCATTTTCGGTATTCAGCCAGCATGGTTAATACGCTGGACAGAACCAACTACTACAGCCATGATTAGCACACAAAATGTAGTGGCAAATGTAGCTGAATTAGAAGTTAGGAATTAATTAATAGTTAGAAGTTAGGAGTTTTGAGTTAGGAGTTTTGAGTTTTGAGTTAGAAGTTAGGAGTTAGAAGTTAGAAGTTAGGAGTTAGGAGTTAGAAGTTAGGAGTTATAAATTAAATATTTCTATTTCCTTCTTCCACTTCTACCCATTGCCCATTGCCCATTGCCCATTGCCCTTAAAATACTATGCCACTTACTAGAAATAAACTCGAAAATTACCCGTTAGCTGAGTATATCAAGAAACTACAAAATGCCGAAGGATTACTTCCAGATAATCCCCAAAATGTTATGGAAGTAGTTGGTATTCTCAAAAGTTACGGCATAGTTTTAGATGCATATTCCAAAAATCTAATTTATATAGCCGAAAATCAATTTTTAGTATTTTTTCCATTTTTTAAATATTTCAATGGTGAAGTAACTACAAAAAAATTATTCCGTCATTGGTGGCATGACAGAATCAACTTTGAATATGCCGAATATTGTATGAAATCAATGTTTTGGCATGGTGGAGGTGGATTAGATAGTTATTTAGATACACTAGAATTTCAAGAGCGAGCAAAAGCTGTTATTTTAGCTAAATTTAAAAATAATCCATTTGTTTTAGGACTCAATCAATTATTCCCTGAGTTTCTCCTCGAAAATTTGCGTGTTTCCTCCTACTACAAGGGTTTAGGAGATTTTTGGCGCGTCATGGCAGACATTTTTCTCACCATGTCTGACCTTTACGATGCAGGCAAAATCACATCAATTCCTGAAGTTATAGATTACATCAAAAATGGCTTAGTAGCTGATGCAGCTAAACCAATTACCTACGCTGTAAAAATTCAAGATAAAGTCTATGAAATCCTACCCAAATCATTAGGATTAACCTTTTTAGCAGATACCGCAATTCCCTACGTTGAAGCCGTTTTTTTTAGAGGAACACCTTTCCCCGGTACAGTTTCCTACAATGCCCAAGCATATCAAATTCCACCCGACCAAGCCAGGTTTCAATATGGAGCATTATATGCCGATCCATTACCAATTGGTGGTGCGGGAATTCCTCCTACTTTGCTCATGCAAGATATGCGGCATTTTCTGCCCGAATATCTACATGAAATTTACCGCAAAAGTCTTAGAGGTGAAGATGATTTGCGGGTACAAATTTGTATAACTTTCCAAAAGTCGATGTTTTGCGTTACTAGTGCTGCAATTTTGGGATTAATGCCCCATCCAGCAGATACTCAAGAACCAAGCGAGCAAAATGCAAATATAATTTACTTTAAAAAATGGTTAGATAGATTGGCAAATTCCCAGTTATTAGAAGTTAATAAAACCAATTAGGGAACACCCAATAATAAATTATCCCCAAATTATTTGGTCAGGTTAGGGGTGGGGTTTTCCTAACCAAGTTATAGGTTTGATTGATAAATCTATAAATTGGGATATCCTAATTTTCTGGAAGTAAAAAATCGCACCTGCTCAACAGCAAGTGCGATCGCAAATCAAAAGACGCTTTAAGTCTTCCCAATATCTAAAATTTTGAACTTAGAGTTTGAAATCTCAAACTTTCAATCCAAAATCAAAAATCTGTCTTGGAAAATTGAGCGGGACGGAAACCGACACCGCTCATTTTCCGCAAAATCTAAAATCCTAAACGTCTGTCTCGCTCAACTCGCGAGTCAAATGGTCAAAAGGTTCATCAATAAAGCTAGTATTGGCGATTCCAGCCGCAGATGCCTGCTCTTTGACGATATCCTTCATAATTTGAATACCGCGAACCGTAGAACCAATAGGAACGCTCAAAGAATTATAAGTTTCGCGCAACCCTTGCAATACCCGCTCGTTGAGAACATCCATATTCCCAGCCACAAGCGCATAGCTCGCATAACGCAAATAGTAATCCATGTCGCGCAAACAAGCCGCATAGCGACGAGTTGTATAGGCATTACCACCTGGACGAATCAATTCGGGTAATTCATCAAACAAAGCCGAACCCGCTTGCTTGACAATTGCCGCAGCATTTGCATTAACTACTGCTGCTGCCTGTATCCTTGCAGTACCACTTTCAAAATATGATTTCAGGTTGTCGATGGCAGTGCGATCGAAATAACGTCCAGCAACGTCATAATTCTTAATTAAACTTGTAATAGCGTCCCGCATTCTTTTTATCTCCTAATCAATCCTTAGTTTATGGTTTGATATTAATTTTGCTGCGTGCGATGCAAAAAATGCATAGACAGCTTTGTGCATCACTTGTGTGCCTCTAGAATATCTTTAACCCTTCTTCGGTTACTCGCTCCGGGAGTAGCAAGCTACGGCACTTTGTCATCAACGGGAACCGCTAAGACGGCAAGTGTCTCACTCTATTTCAGGTGGCACAAAAAACATTCTTCTAATAAAGGATTCTAAGCCAAAGTTGTACCTGTTAAATCTACTTTGTAGTTTTGTATAGTTATGACTGGGTAAAGGTTAATATAACCTGTAAAAACTAAATTCTGTATCTAAAAGCACAAAAATCTCGACTGCCTATTAATACGATATTCCAGGTGTGTCAGAATTTGGTTTAACCAACAGGATTAATGTATTGAGCAATAATGCGCTCAAAAATATAGATTTAAGTAACAATTTCCAATCCAGAGAAATTGTGGATTGAAACAAGGAGTAACCATGACAACCCCCAAAGAAATCTTAAAGCTGATCCAAGACCAAAAAATTCAGATGATCGATCTGAAGTTCATTGATATGTTGGGAACCTGGCAGCATTTAACCATGTTCCAGAACCAAATCGACGAAAGCAGCTTTACCGAGGGTGTACCTTTTGATGGTTCCAGCATTCGGGGTTGGAAAGGAATCGAAGCTTCGGATATGACAATGGTTCTCGATCCAAACACTGCTTGGATCGACCCCTTCATGGCAGAACCAACACTGAGTATCGTTTGTAGTATTGCCGAGCCTCGTACTGGTGAACCCTACGATCGCTGTCCCCGTTCTATTGCTCAACGGGCTGTAGATTACGTAATTTCTAGTGGTGTTGGCGATACAGTGTTTTTTGGTCCAGAAGCCGAATTTTTTATCTTCGACGATGTTCGCTTCGACCAAAATGCTAGCTCTGGCTACTACTATGTTGATTCCATCGAGGCTAAGTGGAACTCTGGTAGAACTGAGGTTGGTGGTAACTTAGGCTACAAACCTCGCTTTAAGGAAGGATATTTCCCCGTTGCCCCTACAGATACTTTCCAGGATATGCGGACGGAAATGTTGCTGACAATGGCAAAGTTGGGTGTACCCATTGAAAAGCATCACCACGAAGTTGCAACCGGGGGACAGTGCGAACTTGGTTTCAAGTTTGGTAAGTTGATTGAAGCTGCTGACTGGTTGATGATTTACAAATATGTCATTAAAAACGTAGCTAAGAAATATGGTAGAACCGTAACCTTTATGCCCAAACCTGTATTTGGTGATAATGGTTCGGGTATGCACTGCCACCAATCCATTTGGAAAGATGGTCAACCCTTGTTTGCGGGGAATAAGTACGCTGGATTGAGCGATATGGCTCTCCATTACATCGGTGGTATTCTCAAACATGCACCTGCACTTTTGGCAATTACCAACCCCACCACCAATTCTTATAAGCGCTTGGTTCCGGGTTACGAAGCTCCAGTAAACTTGGCTTATTCCCAAGGTAATCGTTCCGCTTCGATTCGGATTCCTCTGTCGGGAACTAATCCCAAAGCAAAACGCTTGGAATTCCGTTGTCCTGATGCTACTTCTAATCCATATTTGGCATTTGCAGCAATGCTTTGCGCTGGTTTAGATGGTATTAAGAACAAAATCGATCCAGGTGAACCTTTGGATAAGAATATCTACGAACTTTCCCCAGAAGAACTGGCTAAGGTTCCTTCGACTCCTGGTTCTTTGGATGCTGCTTTGGAAGCTTTGGAAAAAGACCATGCTTTCTTAACTGCTGGTGGGATATTCAGCGAAGACTTTATCCAAAATTGGATTGCTTATAAGTTGGATAATGAGGTTAATCCGATGCGTTTGCGTCCCCATCCCCATGAGTTCGCTCTCTACTATGATTGTTAGGGTTTGAGGATTTGCATAATTTCGACCAATGCAAACGCGATAATTTTTAGGCAAAAATTATTAATTAGCCACCCATTTAATGGGTGGCTTTTTTTGGTTGGTTTGTAAAGTCAAGATGTTCTGGTGATGTTGTCAAGTCAAGATGTTCTGGTGATGTTGTCAAGTCAAGACGTTGCGGTGATGTTGTCAAGTCAAGACGTTCCACCGGAACGTCTCTACGTTGTTGTCAAAATTAAATGCGATCGCTTGCCATCCGCTTATTGGGGTCTATTTTTCCTTGAACCGGATTCCAATATTCGGATACTTCCCCAGAGAAACCAATCTCTTCCCCAGCACGTTCTAACATCGATTGCTGGCGGTTTTTGGCGAGGTGGTGGTGACGCTGCATCAATGCACGAGCTTGTTCTTGGGTAGACATAACTAATTTCCTCTCTTTTAATTTTTTAATTTATTCTTTTCTCTCTTAATAGTATCTCACATAATTCTGTAACGGTTGTTACCAAACGATACATTTTTATAAAACTTTATAATTGCGGTGATTCTGAGCAATACTCGAAGTAGTTTTAGTTGTTCTGATGCATCACATGCGCGATAAACCTACGGTTCGCTTATGCGATGATGGTGCAAGGCATCTGCTTTATCGCGATCGCCGTTTGCAATCAACTTTGGTGGTTTTACTAGTTTGGGGAATTGTCAGTTTACTGCAATGGTTCCAGATGCAATAGTTGGTTGTGGGGTTAACTGTGGTGTTGGCATTGCAGAGTCTACGCATGTTACTGGGAAAAGCCAGAAATGTCAGGATTTTAGAGGATGGGGATTTGTCAAAGGTATCAGTTTTGGTGCCAGCGAAAAATGAAAGTGTGGTTTTGCCAACCCAAACAAATTTACACCAAACAAAAACTCACAATTAGGGATTCACCGCAACCCCCCTGAGAAGTATCCGCATTTCTACTATTGGATGACCGAATAAGCCGCAATTTATTCGTTACAATTCTTAGTAAGTGCTGTAAAAAATATTTGACAAAACCGTAATAACACCATGACTGTTGCTTATCCTCGGAAATTCCAAAACGCTTTAGGAGCCAGAGAAATCTTAAAGCAAGTAGTGCGCGATCGCGAAATTCACTTGATTACCCTCAATCGTTACCGCTATAGCGAGCAGCGCAGTTGCAAGGATTTAACAGACTTGATCGAGCAGTTAAATGGAAAATCACCACAACTAATAAAAGATTTATCCCACCACATTGCCGATGAAGCTCGCCATGCAATGTGGTTAACTGATTTATTGGTAGATATTGGCAGCAGTGTCGCTACACCTCCGGGAACCTCCTATGTGAAGGAGTTTGAACGTCTCTTAGATAGCGAACTCCACGATGCTGATAAAGACCTTGATGATTTTCTAATTTCGACTTTAGCAGCAATTAATGTCACTGAAAAACGCGGTTGCGAGTATTTCTCTGCTCACATCTACGCTCTCAAGCAAGCACCACAAACCGAAGAGAATATCAAGATTCGCGAAACAATCGAAAAAATTCTCCCAGAAGAAGCTGGACATGTTCGTTGGGGAAACCGTTGGTTGGGACAATTAGCAGCTAAAAGTCCTGAAAATCGTCAGAAGGTAGAGCAAGCTAAACAAAGATATTCTGCCATCGAACAAGCAGCGTTTGAATCGGGAATGGATATTACTTTGGGTGCTGAATTGCGTCGAGTCAGTAATCTATTAGATGTGGCAAATACCATGTCTGTGTGGGAACGTCCTCAGTATTTAATGGAGCGTTTACCACAAACTTTGCTAGCACCAGAGTTACAGTTTACCAGAATTGAGGCAGCACAAAGAGCTTGGCAACGTGACCCGCAAGCTTTTGTGGAAAAGTTTGTCCCCATGTTCATTAATGGGATTAAGGGGATGGAAAAGAAAGAGAAACAAAAGGCTGTTTAATCTTTTCGTGATGATTAATTGTATCATTGATGAGGGCGGGAAAACCCCGCCCCTACGATAATTTGGGTGGTAAAATTTATTTTTTGGTGTTCACTAAATATTCAAAAAGATTGTGGGAAACTCAATATTCAGAACTTGATTAAGAACTTGCCAGTGGTTCACCCTTAATTTGATTTTGCCTTGCCAAAGTCCGAGGTAAATGTACCCCAAGGGCAACTATAATAATCCCCATATAGGCTGAAAGTCCCATCCATAACAGGTGATTGTTGTGCAAATACCAACCAGCAAAAGCCAAGGGAAGAAAACCGACTCCAAAGGCAATTAAAACAGCATTGCGGAGAATTGCCCCTTCCTTCAAGCCAATAAAATATCCTTCCAACATAAACGCGATCGCAGTTAATCCCAAAAGCGGTAATAACCAGATTGTATAATCAATAATATTTTGATTAATTTCTCGATGATTGGTTAAAATTCCAAATACTGTATCTGGGAAAAGCACAGATGTAAATGCGATCGCACTGGCAATTACCAAACTGGTGAGGATGGAAACTATCAAAAGTGGTAAAAACTGCTCTTTATTTCCTTTTGCCTTAAAGTTTCCCGTCAGAGTTTGAGTCGTTAAACCCACACCTTGGATAGTAAATTGACTAAACAAAGCAATTTGCAACAGCAACCCATTCTCAGCTAAAACATTTGTCCCCATTGCTGCACTTAGATTCGTAAAAATCGAGTAAGTCGAAATTAAAACTAAAAATCTAATTAATATATTACTTTTCAAAGCCACCGTATCCTTGAGCGCAACCCCATCAAAAACTTGTGCGATCGCAGTTGCTAGCACTTTCCATTCGACACTAAAACAAGCCCAAATTAACCCAACTAACAACGCTAAATACTGACTAATAGCCGTTGCTAATCCCGCACCAATACTTTCCCAACCCCACTTGACAATCATCAAGTAATCTAACCCCACATTAGAACCATTACCGACGAGAGACATCACCAACACAGCAACATTCATTTCCCTACCTAAAAACCAACCAATCAAGACAAAGTTGATTAAGACAGCAGGGGCACCCCAAATTCGACCGTAAAAATAATCAACCCCAGAAGCTTCAATCTCCGGGGAACCACTTAAAATAGTAAAGCCAATTTTTTGTAAAGGATATTGTAATAGCAAAATTAGTAACCCAATACCCAAAGCAATTAAACCACTTCGCAACCCAGCTAGAATCACAGCATTCGAGTCATCCAAACCAACAGCCTGAGCAGTAATCGCATTTGTACTAGAACGTAAAAACTTTAACACCCGATACAGATAATCAAACAGAATAGTCGCTAAAATTACCCCAGCCAAATGCCGAATATCTGCCAAATGTCCCAAAAAAGCAATATCGACCAAACCAGCGAGGGGAACCATCATATTAGAAAGAACGCTAACACTTGCCAATCGGTAAAAACGTGGCAAAAAACTATATTGGGTTGGTAGGGCAAATTGCATAAAATGGTTTGACTGGAATTTATTTGAGTTAAAACTCCTTGAGTTTACGTTACTAAAGAAAATTAAGTTGCGATCGCACATCACATTTGATAATTATTACTAGCTACTAACTTGCCTTTATCTCTTCTTCCCCAGATTCCATTGCGATCGCCAACCTATTTGCACCAGCTTGAACAATCAAAGCAACCTGCGACAAAGGCATATTATTCATTTGCCTGAGAATAATCGTTAAATCCGAAGCTTCTTGTATGGGTTTACCTTCTAAATAAGAAAGCAATTCCTCCATAGTATAACCAGCGTGAACTGCAATTCGCGACAAGTTCTCAGTATCGGGAACTTTCACCCCTTTTTCCCACATTTGAACAGCAGTCGCAGAAACTCCCAAAAGCTTACAAAAAGCTCTCTGACTCATATCACCACGAGCCTGCTTGATAATTTCAATCAGTTTTTTTTTGCCTTCGTCATTCACGGCTACTGCGGCTACTCCACTGCGATCGCAACTTTAGCGTCAATAATAATAAGTTTACTTTTTGGTTGACAGACTTGCCCAGTTTTTATATGATTACTTAAGTTGGCACGTTGCTATCTAAAGGAAGCATTTCAATTTTTTGCTGGTATTTAGGAAGGGTGTATCATGACTAGCAAGCTATTCAATCAGAAGCGGTATAAACTTCAAAGTCTAATATCATTGGGGAAAATCAACCCCAGAGTTTGGCGTTTAAGGGAAGAACAGATTCTCCAAGCTCTGAGAGCGAGAGGGTATGACGTACAAAAAATTAAGAAAATGAAATACCTCCAGCATCAAGTTTGTATTTCCTACTGGGATACAAAAGGTGGGGTATGCAGTGGATTTTTCAGTTACCGGATTTTTGAACGTTGGCAAAGTGCTGTAGAAAAGCTAGTTTATGCATGTAATAGTTTATATGAAATGCATTCCCTCAGCAAGTTAATTGAGTACGAGTTTACCCATTATCCCTATCCTGGGGAAATACAAGCAGCCATTAGCGAAACCATAGAAGCTTGCACTTGTCAACTAACAGAACTTGCTAGTTACAAACGCAACTCCCATCTAATCGCAAGCTAACTTTAGTATCTACAATCATTAAAAACAGCCTTTACTATCGTAGACCAATCTTCCATTCTTCTCCGCGCCTCTGCGTCTCTGCGTGACAGAAAAAAAGATATATTTAACTTAACACCTCCGCAACTGCGTCATCCTCACCACCATCTCATCAACAGCTTGCCTTAAAACCCGTGCAGGTTGTTCACTTTGATTGACAATAATGCTAAAAACCAACGGTTCATAACTTGGTGCATTCAAATATCCCGACAGCGAAACAACACCACCCACCGTACCCGTTTTTGCCACCACAATACCCTCAGCAGCAGTACCACGAAATCTATTCTTCAACGTACCAGTTTTCCCTCCCACAGGCAAAGAAGCGCGAAAAACAGGTGCAGCAGTAGACTTTGACATCCCTCGTAAAACCTGCACCAATGCCTCAGGACTAATTAAATTTTTCCGCGACAAACCCGAACCATCAACGGTGAAATAACCCGCTTGATTAACCCCCAACTGGGTTAAAGTCGTTTTCAAAACCTCCAAACCCACAGATGCACTCGATTGTCCAGGCTTTCTTGTTTGCTTCACTGCCATAACATTTAATACCGACTCTGCAAACAAATTATTACTATCCACATTTGTCGTCTTTACTAATTCCGAAAGCGGTGGTGATTGAATTGCGGCAACTTCAGTTTGAGTACTTCCACCTGCTGCTACTGCCGTTTCTTGCAAACTTATACTTTCATTCGCCAGTGCTACACGCAAGCGACGCAAGAAAAAATAATTTGGGTCAACTACAGGTAAAGTCACAGAAAATGGACTAGCACTAGCTGCCAATTGCCCCTGAATTTTGAGAATATTTCCCGATAAATCACGGGTAACAGACAAGTCAGTTGCTGAATTATTAACTGCGGTTGTAGATAAATTGAGAATTTTCCAAATACCCGCTTCATTGCGATCAACCCAGGAAACTTGTAAAGGTTTACCAACAGCTTGCGGTACAAGTCGAATTGTAAACAGATTCTCATTCACCATAAAACTGCCCACAGGTGCGCCATAATCAGACTGGATATCCTCCCACTGCCAACTCGGTTGAACAACATCACCTTGAACGTAGCTATCATCAGCAATTAATTTTTTAATTTGGGTAATCCCTTTAGCTTTGAGTTGCTTTGCCAATACAGCCAATTGAGCATCGGTAATACTCGGATCACCCCTACCTACAACCCTGAATACACCAGGTTCTTGCTGATAGATAGATGTGCGAATACGAAAATTAGCCCCTAATTGCTGTAATGCGGCTGCGGTGGTGAGTAACTTCGTATTAGAAGCAGGAGTAAAATACTTATTAGCATCGCGAGTATAGAGAGTTTGCCCCGAATTTAAACCTTGTACCAAAATTCCCCAACGCACACGGGTAAAAGTTGCACGATTTGCGATCGCATCTAAATTACTCCCTAGTTGTGCAGGGCAAATAGTTTTTGCAGTTTGGGTTGGTGCTGTTGGAGTCTGTGCTGTTGCAGTTTGGGGAATCAAACCGAATTGAGTGCTGAGAAAAAGTAACAGAAAACTGATACGAATATGTTGGGACATAATTTATCGGTAGAGTTTTAAAAAATACCTGATGAATTGAGAAGTTAATTATACAAATTTTCGCGCCAACGTTTACCGCAGAAGCTTTTAGCAAGTCTATTGTTTCTTAGAGAAGAAATAATTAAAACATCGCTACTGAATGTATTTATCACAAAATAACGCACTTGTGTACGTTCCTTTGCATGTATTCAAAACTATTGGTGATGAAATATTCTCTTATTCTGCGATCGCCTAGTGATTCTTTGGGAACATCGTGCTAATTTTTAACCATCCGTTAATAGCCAGTTCTCCAAGCTGATTCCTTCTACCCGCAACAAATCAGAATCATGGGAAACCAAAATTAAGCCACGTATAATTGCAGTTGCTGCTATCAATACATCAGCATCTTGGATTGGTGTACCTTTAATTTTTAAATCCGCATGAATTTTACAAGCTTGTTCAATAATTTCTATGTCGTCCAAAAACAAAATATCGTAATCTATACAAAATTGATTAAAATCAGCTAGTTGTCTAGCAGCATTTATAGATATCAATCCCCGTTTTACTTCATAATAAGTTATGCAACTTATAAATACTTCTTTACCCGAACGAGTAGCTTGTCTTAAACGACTATTTACATCTATATTCTTTTTCAAAATATAGGTGACAATATTTGTATCTAAAAGATAGGTCACTATCTTGATGCCCCTTCTACTGCTTCATCAAATATTTTAATTTGTTCTGGTGTTAAATCATTTAAAGTTCCTGAAACTGCTTCTAATGTCAATAATTTTGTAATTCGACGTGTCAGTTCATTATCAGGAATAGCGGTCATTTCTTCAGGAGTTAATTGACCAAATAACTCTACCAACATTTCGAGCATTTCCATTTTATTTAATCTCACCACATATAAGCTATTACCTTTAAATAACTTTTCCATAATTGGTGAGATACGGTCAATAAGTTCTTGATTATAGTTAGATACATCTTGCATGATTTATACCCCTTGCCTTCAATATCGAATACCAATTCTATTTTACATGCTACTTTGTGGTTCGTAGGCTTGATGTTCTAGAGCGCTAATTTGCGATCGCAACCTTTATAGTAAGTTTTGGATTGCGATCGCATGTGATTGCCAAGGGCATCGCACCAATGAAACTATAATTTTGTTGTAGTGCGATCGCTTTCCTGCGGTTCTCTTCAGGCAGGGTAAACTGTATGCGATTGCCTCCGGCAGTAAGCTCCACGCGATCGCATTTATCCAAAATATTTCTCATATTCATCATGGCTACCAATCCAAAACCATGTAAGCGTATCACCTGCCAAAACACCTATTGCTCGATAATTTATCGAAGTTTAACGAATAATCAGTTTTGCGTCGTAACCCAACGTTTAGATATTTCTGATAATTTAAAAGTATAAATGTTGAGTTATACAAAGCCTTCACCCAACCTACTAAATTTGGGTATTACACTGTCCAGTCTTCAAAGCGCAATTCCAAGATTTTGCCAAAATCAGACAGGTTGCGTGTTAACAATGTTGCATCATTAGCGATGGTAATTGAGGCAATTTTTAAATCCATCGTACCAAGTCGAGGATAAATTTTTCGGAGACGTTGGAATTCTAAGGCAGATTTTTTATCGAAGTCTACTATCGGAATATTACGATAATTTTCTAAATGTTGTTGTAATTGGCTGTAGGCTTCTATTTGAGCTTCTATGGTTTGAGCTTTCGCTACATAGCTTAACCAACCGCGAGTTTGTTCTTCATAACTAATTATTGTTGCAGATATTTCGTTCGCTCCGAGGCCTGCCAATTTTGTGAATAAAGGGCTTGCGGCTTTTCCACCACGTTGAATAATGCTTAAGTGGTCGGTATCAAGTAAATACATCCTAATCTTCGCATTGATTATCTAAATCTGGACGTAAAGATTCACGATATTCATGTCCTAATTTCATCGCTTCATCAAAAGTAGAATTATTCGCAAAACTACCAGAGATTTTTTGCCACCAAGGGATAACCTTTGAAGATTCAGGTTCTAATTTGTCTTTGAGTTGTGCGACTTCAGCTTCTAAAATTGCTACTCTGTCTTCTATCTGCATTGTTGATAACTTCCTAATGTTGATATAATTTGGTTTGTTTTTTATGCTTCCTTATATCAGTTTATTTTTTTATTATTTCAGATAACCATTGCTCCGCTTCGTAATATGTAAAACCATGACAACCTAATCCGTCAAATTGTTTGCGATATTCAACATATATATTATAAGGATTAGAATCTATATCAATATCCCAATGAGGTTTATCTAAATCAGGCTTTTTACCTCCAGTATTCCAGCAATAAATAACTGTTGGTAATACCTGACTTTTCATAAAGCTAGAAATCTTTTTCTTGTTAGCCATAATGATTATTTGGTTACAATCTACTTCTAATTATATTAGATTTAAATACATTCAAGTTGACTCTGCATCAAAAAATAAAAAAGGGCAGACAAAATGCCCACCCCATAAGTAAAGATTTATTAAATCAAACTATTAGCAACTAACCCAATACTTTCTTAGCTGTTGCAACTACATTCTCGACACTAAAACCAAACTTCTCCAAACAAACTCCACCAGGAGCAGAAGCACCAAATCTATCGATGCTGACTGCCTGACCTTCAGTACCAATGTACTTATGCCAGCCGAAACTTGCAGCAGCTTCAACCGATACACGCTTAGTCACAGCTTTCGGTAATACCGACTCTCTGTAAGCTGCATCTTGCTCATCAAATAGATCGGTGGAAGGCATGGAAACAACCCGCACTTTTTTACCTTCTGCGGTGAGTTTCTCAGCTGCGGTGACACAAAGGTTGGTTTCCGAACCAGTACCAATCAAGATAATGTCGGGTGTTCCTTGACTATCTACCAATATGTATCCACCTTTGGTAACACCTTCAATCGAGCTACCTGCCAAATTAGGGAGATTTTGACGGGATAATGCCAGCAAGGTTGGATTGTTAGCTTTTGCATTTGCGATCGCAACTTTGTAAGCACCGGAAGTTTCGGTTCCATCGGCAGGACGAATTACGGTGAGGTTAGGAATCGCTCGCAATGAAGCAAGGGTTTCAATTGGCTGGTGGGTAGGACCATCTTCACCTTGTCCGATGGAATCGTGGGTCATTACCCAAATGGAACCAGCGAGGGACAATGCTGACAAACGGATAGCTGCCCGCATGTAGTCGGTGAAAATTAGGAAGGTAGCACCGTAGGGAATTAATCCCGAACCATGCAGTGCCATCCCGTTACAAATAGCACCCATTCCATGTTCCCGTACACCGAAGTGGACGTTGCGGTTTTGGAATTGTCCTTTTTGGAAGTCACCTTCACCCTTGATTTCCGTCAGGTTGGAGTGGGTTAAGTCAGCCGAACCACCAATTAATTCGGGAAGCACTGCTGCCAGTTTATTTAGGCAGGTTTCCGAGTGTTTGCGGGTGGGTAATGCCTTGTCTTCAGGTGTATATGTAGGTAATACTTTGTCCCAACCGTCGGGAAGTTTGCTGCTCAATAAGCGTTCAAATTCAGCCGCTTCTTTGGCATATTTAGCCTTGTAACTAGCAAATACTTGGTTCCATTCAGATTCTGCTTTTGCACCACGTTCGACGGCTTTCCGCATGTGGTTGAGGGCATCTGCGGGAACGTCAAATGGTGCGTATTCCCATTTTAAATTGCTGCGGGTGAGGGCTATTTCATCGGCACCTAAAGCTGCACCGTGAATACCTGCGGTATTTTGCTTGTTGGGGGAACCATAACCGATTGTGGTTGTCACCTTAATCATGGTTGGCTTGTCGGTGACTGCCTTCGCATCTGCGATCGCTTTCTCAATTGCTGCCAAGTCGTTGTTACCATCCTTCACATGGAGAACGTGCCAGCCATAGGCTTCAAAACGCTGGGAAACGTCTTCTGTGAAGGCAACATCGGTGGAACCATCGATGGAAATGTGGTTATCGTCGTATAGAGCAATAAGTTTACCCAATCCCAAGTGTCCGGCAAAAGAAGCAGCTTCACCGGAAATACCTTCCATGTTGCAACCGTCACCCAAAATCACATAAGTATAGTGGTCAACGATTTTAGCATCGGGTTTGTTATATTTAGCGGCGAGGTGTGCTTCTGCCATTGCTAAACCAACACCATTGGCAATACCCTGTCCCAAAGGTCCGGTGGTAACTTCCACACCTGCGGTCATGAAGTTTTCCGGGTGTCCGGGGGTTTTGGATTCCCACTGACGGAATTGCTTGATGTCCTCAATCGTCACGCTGTCGAAACCTGCCAAATAAAGCAGAGCGTACTGCAACATTGAGCCGTGACCAGCCGATAACACAAATCTGTCCCGATTGAACCACTTGGGATTTTTAGGGTTAACCCGCATAAATTTATCCCAGAGTACAAACGCCATTGGCGCAGCACCCATCGGCAAGCCAGGGTGTCCAGACTTAGCCTTTTCTACGGCATCAACTGCCAAAAAGCGAATCGAATTAATACAAAGTTCTTCAAGGGATTGGGTTGCAACAGCCATAATAAGTTGGTTCTTAACGACGGGTTAGTACTCTGTAACTAGTTTCACTACCTAAAGAAATAATAATTTTCCTTAAGCGATTATTTCCATCATCCCATTAGCGAATGTTGATGGACAAGCTGCAAATTTTGGAAATTTAGATTTTGGTTTTTATTTTAAGAGCGAATAAACCCAAATATCCGTTGTCAAATCGACTGAATTGAGGAGTTGGGGAATTAGAATTTAGGCATGGGGGCATATTTCCCAATGCCCAATGCCCAAATTAGACGTACTTTTTAAACACTAGCGCCACATTATGACCACCAAAACCAAAGGAATTAGATAATGCCACCTCAACTTTTAATTCTCTACTAATGTTGGGTACATAATCTAAACCACAATCATCATCGGCTTGAAAATGGTTAATTGTTGGCGGAACTCGGTCGTTGGCGACAGAAAGTACCGCAGCGACTCCTTCAATTCCTCCCGAACCTCCCAAAAGGTGTCCGGTCATTGATTTGGTCGAACTCACAGCTAACTTGCTTGCATGTTCGCCAAATACTGTCTTCATCGCCGTGGTTTCCGCCGAATCATTCGCTGGGGTACTCGTTCCGTGGGCATTGATATAGCTGACCATCTCCGTGGAAATACTAGCATCTTTTAATGCCATCCTCATGGCTCTTGCTGCCCCTTCGTGACCGGGCGGTGGAGATGTTATGTGGTGGGCATCGCAAGTCATGCCATAACCGACTATTTCCGCATAAATACGCGCTCCACGAGCCAAGGCATGTTGTAATTCTTCCAATACCAAGATTCCCGAACCCTCTCCCATGACAAAACCATCACGGTCTTTGTCAAACGGACGGCTAGCGTGGGTTGGGTCATCATTACGAAGTGAAAGGGCTTTACAAGCAGAAAAACCGGCGATGGAAAGAGGGGTAATTGCAGCCTCAGTTCCTCCGCAAATCATGGCTTGGGCATATCCATTTTGGACTAAGCGGAAAGCGTCACCTATGGCATTGGAGCCAGCCGCACAAGCGGTTACTGGGCAAGAATTGGGACCTTTTGCGCCAATTTGAATCGCAGTTAATCCAGATGCCATGTTGGCGATCATCATCGGAATCATGAAAGGACTACAGCGATCGGGACCACGATTTAGGTAAATAGTTTGTTGGTCTTCTAAAACCTTTAAGCCACCAATACCCGAACCAATCATGACACCGATTTGTTCTGCGTTCAGGTCATTGATAACTAATTTTGCATCCGCAAGTGCTTGTTTTGCTGCCGAAACCCCAAACTGAGCGAATCGATCCATTCGTTTGGCTTCTTTTCGCTCCATATAGTCTTGTGGATCGAAATTTTTTACCTCACCAGCAATACGGCAATCGTGGTGCGACGCATCAAAGTGAGTGATATTGCCAATACCATTACGTCCACTCACTAATCCTTCCCAGTATTCCGATTGAGTATTGCCAATCGGAGTAATTGCGCCAACACCAGTTACAACAACACGTTTACGTTTAAAATCTTCTGTCATGACGATAGTTTAGGTGGCTCTTCATTCAGGCAATTATTAGGGGTTTTAGAGAATGGGGAATAGGGAGCAGGAATTAGGAATTAGGAATTAGGAGGTAGAAATTAAGAGTTAGGAGATAGAAATTAGGAATTAGGAAATTTATAATTAATGCCCAACCCCCAATCCCCAATCCCCAATTCCCAATCCCCAATGCCTATTTACTAATTACCCCTTATCCCCAGAGAGGATTTCTAGTTCCCCGTTTATGCGGATGCGGCAACTTTGTTGTTGATGTAATCCACTGCTTCTTGAACGGTGGTAATTTTTTCTGCGGCTTCGTCGGGGATTTCGATATTAAATTCTTCTTCCAAAGCCATTACCATTTCAACTGTATCTAGGGAATCAGCCCCTAAATCGTTGGCAAAGTTTGATTGAGGTGTGATTTTTTCATCCTCGACACTTAGCTGATCTGCAACAATTTTCTTGACCTTTTCAAATATTTCTGTTTGGCTCATAAATTAAATCCTCAACCAGTTACTATAGTCCGCTCTTTATGGGCGAGTGCTTTTTTTGCATATACATCTTATCGTTAAGCGCGATCGCCCGTACATGTTTTCGGCTCAATTTTGCTTGTGTGATACCAATTTTTTCATATCGGTGGAACCTATGAAAAAGATTTCTCTTTTCAAGTGAGTTATTTACACTTGTTACTGTGCCAGCGAATGGGCTGGCGTAGTTTGCTTCCCAAAGTATGATATTCGATCCGATCGCACATTAGCTGCATTTGGCTGATGCAATGATTTTACTTCCCAATTGTGACTAATGTGGCATAGTTTTTTTTTGTCAATATAAATCAATACAAACAAGCTAATATTCTTGAGCAATGGTAAAACAGTTATGTCAAGGGCAAATTCCTACAATTAATTAATTAATTCCTATGCTATCTCACCAGCTAAAGTATGCTTATTTCCCCGGTTGTGTTGCTCAGGGTGCTTGTGGGGAACTACATTTGTCTACTGTAGCCCTCGCCAAAGCTCTATCAATCGAATTAATTGAACTTAAAAAAGCTTCATGTTGTGGTTCTGGTACTTTTAAAGAAGATTCACAACTACTCGAAGATACTGTTAATGCTCGTAATATTGCTCTCGCGGAAGAATTAAATTTACCTTTATTAACCCATTGCAGTACTTGCCAAGGGGTTATTGGTCATGTGGATGAAAGGCTCAAAGAAAGCCAAGAAAAAAATCCTGATTACCTCAACAAAGTCAATGGTTTGTTACAAAAAGAAGGATGTTTGCCTTATCGGGGTAGCACTGAAGTAAAACACCTTTTATATGCTTTAGTTGCTGATTATGGTGTGGAAGAAATTCAAAACCGCGTGACTCGTAAATTAAGCAATCTCAATTGTGCGGCTTTCTACGGATGCTATTTGTTACGCGCTCAAAAAAATACCCCTTACGATAATCCTTTCAATCCCGAAGCGATGGAAAATGTCTTTCGGGCAGTTGGGGCAAACCCAATATATTACAGAGGTCGTACCCAATGTTGTGGCTGGCCTTTATCGAGTTATGCGACGGAAGAGTCATTTAAAATGGCTGGGAAGCAGATTCAAGATGCGATCGCATCGGGTGCGGATTGTATTGTTACACCTTGTCCTTTGTGTCACCTAAATTTAGATTCCCGTCAACCGGAGGTGGAAAAGGTAATTGGTAGTCGGTTGGGTTTGCCTGTGTTGCATTTACCCCAGTTGGTTGCTTTGGCTTTGGGGATTAGTCCGCTCTCATTGGGTTTGGAGCGACATATTGTTTCTACAAAGCCACTTTTGGAGAAATTAGGTTTGTAATTTTTGAGATTTTTGTTGCTGGAGACGTTATGTGTAACGTCTCTACTACACTGAAAAGATTTATCAAACCCGAACAAATCGATGTTCTTGCTGTTATACATGGCGCATAGGAAATCATACCAGGTATTGAATAATCTTTAAAAATGACCCCTAAAATCAACTATTCCGCAAACGGAACAGTAATAGATTCCCCAAACCCACGAAAATCAACTATTCCTCAAAGGCAACAGTAATAGATGCTCAATCCAGGAAAAATCAACTATTCCGCAAACGGAACAGTTATAAATTCTCAATCCACGAAAATTAACTATTCCGCAAACGGAACAGTTATAAATTCCTAATTCAAGAAGCAGCAGCTAATCCTAAGGTTCACTTTAGCTACACAATCACAGAAAAATCCCCAAACCCAACAAACTGATTAAGTTCCCTACTGCCACTTCCTCTAAAATAAAAATATAATCGCCTCAATTCCCATGAACTAATGAATAAAAAGCTGAAGCCGGATTGGGCTGGTAAAGATATGCTTTCCCAGTTTGTTAATTTGCTTATCCACATCAAGCCTATCTACCAAGTGATGAAACACCAGGCTCGGCAAGTTATTATTAAAACGGCTGAGAAAAATGGTGTTCCTTGGCGTAAAAATTACGAAAAACTTGCGGCATCCCCAGTACAGTACCACTTTGATGCGATTAGAAATCCTCAGGTAACTTACCCCGATTATTACAAAGTCCCTTTCCATGCCTATTCTGAGGGTAATCTTTGCTGGAAAGCAGCATTTGAAGCACCTAGCGCAACTTATTCGATGGCTTTGCGGGTTTGGAAAAACGAATCACTTACTTGGGAAGCTGCACACGATCGATTACGTGGTAGCTTTCACAATGTTTTAGCAACATACGCACCAAAGGAAGTTGGCGATATTTTAGATGTTGGTTGTTCGGTGGGTATTTCTACTTTGACACTACATCGCTATTACCAAAATAAACAAAGTCACTCCGTTCGGACTGTGGGGTTAGATTTGTCCCCGTATATGCTGGCAGTTGCGAAAAAGCTGGATATTAACAACGAAATATCCCAATGGTTACACAGACAAGCCGAAAATACTGGATTACCAGATAACTCCTTTGATTTGGTGACGTTACAATTCCTTACCCATGAACTTCCACACTCAGCCTCAAAAGCGATATTTAAAGAAGCATTCAGATTACTTAGAAATGGTGGCGCGATCGCATTGGTTGATAATAATCCTAAATCTGCTGTTATCCAAAATTTACCCCCGGTTCTATTTACTCTCATGAAAAGTACTGAACCTTGGAGCGATGAATATTACACTTTTGAGATTGAAGAAGAATTGCAAAAAGCTGGTTTTAACACACCTGTGACTGTCGAAACTGACCCGCGACACCGAACAATTGTGGCAACAAAAGAGACTTAAGGCTAGATGCGATCGCCTTTTGTAGATGCTGTAACAAGTCAGGGAAATATAGCGGTTTTGAGGTCAGTGAAGTACATTTTTTAACATCAAATCTTGTAGGGGAGGGGTTTCCCCGCCCTTGATTATATTTCACCCAAGTGAGAAATACTACACTAATCAGGGGAATATCATCAATCAGGGAAATATTAATCAGGGCAAACAGCCGTGGGTTCCCCTACGGTATTCTCGCAAAAATCCTTGAATCTAATCCTAATTTTTCACTCCCAAATCATCAACGTTAACTCTACCCACACTGTCTTGTGGATAATACTCTTCGCTATTGAAATAGTAGTTGCTATAGGGTTCGTTTTTGGGAATGATGCCATTTACAACTTGTCCCAATACATTCTGTCCAGACTTTTCTAATAAGTCTTTGGCAAACCCAGCATTGACAATATCAGCAACACCTGGACGAATTACAAACAAGACACCATCAGCCATTTGTCCCAGGCTTGCCGCATCAGCACCTACACTTAGTGAAGGAGTATCTAAGATGACGCAATCAAAGTTATCTCTAAAGGAGTCAATTAGTGTAGCCATGCGCTTTGAATCGAGTAAAGATGCTGGACTGGGTGGAACTAATCCGGAGGGAAGAACGTATAAATTATCCATGACTTGCGCGATCGCATTCTGCAAATCCGACTGTCCGACAATAGCATTACTCAAACCTTCGTTGTTTGGTAAATCCCAGATTTGATGTTGAACGGGACGATGTAAGTCACCATCTACTAGTAAAACACGACGTTCCATTTGGGCGATCGCCATTGCTAAATTCGCAGCAACGGTTGATTTTCCTTCTTGAGGCACAGAACTAGTAACAACAATTACCTTAAGTTCTTTGTCTGCACTGATATATTTGAGGTTTGCTCGCAACATCCGGTAAGCTTCACTTGATGGCGATCGGGGATTATCTCGCACCACAATTCGCGGATGGGATGATTCTATGTCGTCATTACTGCGAAGAAATATAGATGATTTAGGCTTACTAAATGAGGGAATTACACCGAGTAAAGTTAAGTTCATGAATTCTTTGGCTTCGTCGATAGTCTTAATATATTTATCGCGACTTTCTAATAAATACATGGTTGCCATTGAAGCGAGTAAACCCAATAAACCAGCACTCAAATAATTGACTGTTGGGGATGAAATTGGCTCATCTGGCGTTTCGGCTTGACTAATAATCTGGGCATTACCCAAATTTTGATTCTCGGCTATACGGCTTTCTTGTAATTTTTGTAATAGTAAAGAATAAGTCGATTGAGATGCTTGGACTTTACGTTCTAATTCCCGTTGTTGCTGTTCTAATCTGGGTAAATTATTTAGTCGCTGTCGATATGTTGCTTCTAATCCCGATAATGTTGCTAATTGGCTTGCTAAACCTAAACGTTGTGATTCTAATCGAATCAATTCTCCCGAAAGTTGTTGTTTAAGTTCGCCAATTTGCAAGTTTGTATTTGTTTGAATTTCTTCACTATCAGAAACTTGTCTAACTTGATTTTTGAGAAGACTTTTTAACCCATTTATTTTACTTTCTAACTTAATAATCTCTGGATGTAAATCTACAAAAATCTCGCGTTTTGTAACTAATTCTAAATCTAACTGTTGAAGCTGTTTAGTAAGTTCTTGAACTCCATTCGATTGACTCAAGGCTGTCATTATTAAAGCCTGCTCTGATGACATCCCCAGTTGAGAACGCATCGATTGTGACTGAGCATTTATATCACCAATTTTCGATTTAATATCACCTATTTGTGATTGTATTTGATTTAAAGTTTCGACCGATCTTGTTGCTTCTGCTTGTAAAGAAACAATTTTATTTTTTTCCTTAAACTCGCGGAATTCAGCCTCAGCTTTCCGAACAACTAACTCTGCGCTAGGTGCTTGTTTTTCCAGAAACTTGCGGGCAGATGCGATCGCACTACGATGGTAAGCAATGTTATGTTCTAGATATGCTGTCATCAGGGTGTTGACAATATCAGCAGAAGCTTCCGGATTAGTATCATTATAAGAAACCTGTAAAACGTCGGTTCCTTTGACATCTTTAACTGTAAGTCGCTTGAGGAATTCACTAGTTTTCAGTACCGCACCTTTGCTATCTTTTAAATTTAACCTACTAATAGTTTTTTGAATTATCGGAAACGAGCGAATAACTTCGGCTTCTGTATTTAATGGATTTGTTTTATTATCTTGAGCAACTGATTCTAGCTTACCAACTTCTGTACCCACACCCGTAAGTGTGGAAATTGTATTAGTACGCTGAAACTGTAATTTACCGTCTGCTTGATAGGTCGGTTTTTTTAAAGAAGAACTTATTAATGAAATCAAAAATATGGGAAGGAAAATACCCAATCCAGGCATCCAGCGTCGTTGAATAATATGCCAATATTTATTTAATGAAGATGATTCTTGATTTTCCATTCTTTTAACTTCCTTTGATATCTCAGATATAACGACATTAAAATTTGAGTTACTGTAATCAAGTGCGGAGAATTATTATTTATTTGAATTGTGAATATCTATAAATCCAATAATAACTCGCTCTAACTCCTCATCTGTTAAATTTGACCCCGATGGTAAACATAATCCACTCGTAAATAAATCTGCCCCTACCTCTCCACCGATAAATTCGCATTCTGCAAAAACTGGTTGCATGTGTAAAGGTTTCCATACCGGACGAGTTTCGATTTGCTGTTCTGCTAGGGCAAGACGAATTTGTTCGCGATCGCAACCGAAAGCTTCTGAATCGATGGTTAAACAAGTTAACCAGCGCGTAGATGTGCCAAAATTAGCTTCCGGCATAAATTCCACCCCCGGTAAATCCCCTAACTCTTTTGCATAAACCTCATAGTTGCGACGACGAGCAGCAACGCGATCGCCCAAAACTTGTAATTGTCCCCGTCCAATTCCTGCCAAAACATTGCTGAGTCGATAATTAAAGCCTATTTGTGAATGCTGATAATGGGGAGCTGAATCGCGAGCTTGAGTTGCCAAGAATCTAGCTCTGGCAACTAATTCCGGGTTGTCGGAAACTAACATTCCCCCACCGGAAGTTGTGATAATTTTATTCCCATTAAATGAGTAAATTCCGATAGTCCCAAAAGTCCCAGGAGATTGCCCCTTATAGGTTGCGCCTAAAGCCTCGGCGGCATCTTCAATCAGAGGAACGTCATATTCATTACATGCTGCTAAAATTGGCTCGATATCAGCACTCTGACCGTAGAGATGCACAAGAATAACGGCTTTGGGTAATTTCCCAATTTGTGCTTTTTTTTCTAGTGCTTCCCGCAGCAAATCGGGGTTCATATTCCAAGTCGTGCGATCGCTATCGATAAAGACAGGTTTTGCTCCTTGATATGCGATCGGGTTTGCAGTAGCAGCAAAAGTCAAAGTCGAACAAAAAACCTCATCTCCTAACCCCACACCCAACAACCGTAAAGCCAAATGAATTGCTGCGGTTCCCGAACTGACTGCTGCTGCATGTCCTGCCCCCGTAACTTGGCAAAATTCACTCTCAAAAGCATCGACATGGGGACCAACCGGAGCAATCCAATTCGTCGCAAACGCTTCTTTGACGAAATCCAGTTCTCTGGTACTCATGTGGGGTGTGGAAAGCAGAATTGGTTTTTTCATTTTGACTTTATTAAGTTTGATATTGTTTTAAACAAGCTGGAACAAATCAAATTAATTGATGATTATTTTGATTTTTCTGTCAAATCTTGCCACGGGGATGCATCCCTGTGGCAAAGTTTGATGTCAATGGGTAAGTCCTCAGATAGGTAAAGCGTAGTTGTGATGATTGCTCCCATATTTACTATTTACAACCTGAATCTATTTAAGACTGCTATCTTTTTCAAATGGTGTCGAACGATAGGCTGGAAAAAAGCTTGTTTGAATAAGTTTTTCGGCTTCAGTATTCAATGACTTGGCACGTAAGTTTGTAAGATAATTATATTTATTCTCATCTATGATTAAACCTAATGTCATAAAGGTATGCTGAAGTTTTGAAAAACCTTTTTTGAAGGAATAAACACTATCTAGTGATGCACCTACTCCACCTCCTAAATGTAAAAATTCATTACCGCGTGCTTTAGCCCAATATCTAGCATAATCTGTCTCCAAACTACTAGGAGATAAGTGAACGAACTTATCTTTTGTTCCACCCAAAGTACTTTGAACTATTCCACAAACTTCGGTATATATGCCAACACAAGCAACTTCGTTTTCATACTCTACTATGCATAAATGGAGTTTATCTCCTAATATTTTCCCCATTTCGCGATAGTAATCTAAATCAAAAGAGTAATATCCTTGTGTTGCTCCTACCCTATTCATTGTTTCTTGATAAATACTCGTGAATTCATCAAGATATTCACTAAGAGGAACTATTTTTGCCTCCATTCCCAAACGTTTACATTTATTGATTGTACTTTTATGTCCAGACCTTGTAGATGACCATATTTGTGATTCAGTGATTCTTAAGTCAACAGAGATAGTTTCCCCATGAATTGTAAAATTCTCGTCTGAAAAAATCTCACGAAAATTATTGTTGAGGATTGGATGCATTCTAAAAAATGCCGAACAAACTCCCTTTGAACTTAAAATTTGCTTCATTTTCAGGATTGCTTGTTTCGCAAACTCTGGATTATTAATAGCAGTTTCACTTAATAAAATTCCTGTATAACCGTAGGGAGATAAAGTATCAAATATTTCGGTTCTGCTTGCTTCTTCGGCGACTATATCATCACAATGACGCAATAGATAAGGAACAAAAAAATTTGATCGCCATCGGTAATCAAAATAGCTTCAGGAATTGCTTTTGTTCTTTTTGCTTCCAATAAAATATATTCGGGTAAATGATAAACATCATGTCGGATGTTTTGCAATGTTTGTGACCACAATGAGTCAGTTAAACCAATGACATCTACTTGCATAACTTTGAATTTTGAAGATGATATTTATAATTTAGTTTATAGGCTATTTGATTGAATTGAATTTAAAATTAAGCGGTAGTTAAAATACTGCTAAATTCATTCATTTTTGTAGAAATTTGTGCTACATCTTCAGAAGAATAGCGATAATCTAACGGTACTGTTAAAATGCGATTTGAGAAATCGATCGCAATGGGGTCATGGCTAGATATTCCCTCTAATGGTTGTTGCCAATGAATTGCCGTAAATATATGATGATTTATTAAAAACTGACGTAACTTCTCTCGAATTTGATTATTCTTACAAACAAGAACGCTATTAAAAGGTACTGTACCCGGAAACCATGATTTAAAAAGGGGTGTCCAATCAGGATGTTCGGTTATTGAAACTAGCTCTAGAAATTGCTTGATGTTACCTTCTCGTTGCTGTCTTAATTCTAAAATATTCAAGCAATTGAGAATTTCGCGAGTAAAGATTGAGACACCTGCATCAGTTTCGGCTGAGAGGTATTTTTCTCCTTGAGTTTGTAATAAACGATAAGTATCTTTGGAAATTTCTGCACCATCAAGAAAGGCTCTTTTGAGCAGCATTGCCATTAGCTTGTAATAAGCACCTCCAGATTGAGGTAAAGAAGGCTTTGGTAATTTTAGATATTGAGGTGACCAGACAACTGCACCATCAGGAATTGGTAAGGTTTTGCGTAAAGATGCGATCGCATAATGGGCAGTACTTTGCCTTGCCCAATTTGAGAATGGATCGTGGGTATGATCTTCAATTAGCACGATATCTTGATGATGTTGTAACCAATCTTGCCAAGGTTGTTGTTGTCGTATCCCAAATAAATTAACAGCCACAACCAAATCCCCCGGATTCGGATGCAGCGTCTCAAAATTAGGAGTGAGTTCGGTTGGCAAATCTCGATACCAACATATCTCAGCAACCTTTTGGATGTGGCTGGCAACATGCATACAAAATAATGAAGGTAGATGTACCCTCACAGGAACTTTTCCAGTTTGCAATAACTGGTAGATAGATAGCAAAATTGCGGTGGCTGTAGAAAATAATTCATGTCTATCAGGTAACAAGTTTGGTACACTCGATCGCGCGATCGCATGATTCGACCAGTCAAATTCGGAACCAACTTCCCATCGTTTTCCATTAGTGTTTCCTGGGCAATTTAATCTTAGACAATGCTTTCATCGGACCAAATAGCAGGAAATACTGCTGGATCGGTATAGTCTGGCTCCCCATTGGGCAATTTTTGACATACCCTATCTAGAAAATGATTGACTTGTTGTCCTTGATTCCAAAAAGGTTGATAGTGGTTGTTGTAGTCTTGTAAATACAAAGCAAATGCCAAGCGGATAGAATCGCTATAGTTGGGATAACTTCCGTGTATAGTCAAGCAATGATGGAAGCTGACTTGACCCTTCTCGATAATTATTGGTACTTCAACAATCTCTCGTCCCGATTGGACAAACAGCTTTTTTAGCTCTTCTAGATTTTGGTTATTGAAGGTACGCATATGCTCATTATCTGACCACTTATGACTACCATCAATCACAACTAATGGTGCTTTCTCTTTTGAGATGTGGTAGAAGGGTATCCAAGCCGAAAGCATATTTTGAGAAGTGCAGTTAGACGAGTAAGAGGCATCAGTGTGCCAGCCAACTATTCCTCCTCTGGCACTCTCTTTAGAACCTTCCCTCACCTTTGCTATTGGTGCTTTATAAACTAAAGTATCTTCAAACAAACGAACTTGTTTGCTTCGAGCTAGCCTAGCTGCGATCGCACCGACAACAGGTTGAAGCAGTAGCTTGCGTAATTGTTTATTTCGATAAGAAACATGCTGATTGTTACGTAGAGCGTCTCCATCTCCTGGCTGCCAATCACTGTAACCAACGCTGTAAGGTAGTTCTGCGTCTCGCTCTCCACGATAGAACCTCTCAGCACCATAAATTGCCTCATCAATTACTTGATCGGGAATAACTTTTTTGGAGATAAACCAACCATGCTCTTCATAAAAAGCAATATCTTCTTCTGTTGGTAAAAGTGCTAACTGTTCCTCTGTTAGGGATAGGGTGAAAGTATTCACCATCGTATTTTCTCCAGTTTTTTGGCGAATTTATCGATATATTTGCCGATAATTACTCAAGTTATCGTTTTAGCTTTGCTCCACCTGACCTCGGAATTCTTCTCCTGTTGCTTGACCTTCTTGGCTAATATCCTTCTTTTGGATAACTTGCCAGACTGTCAATAATAAGATTTTCAAGTCCAGTAACAAGCTCCAATTGTCGATATACCAAATATCCAATTTAAACTTCTTAATCCAATCTCCATCCAACGTGCGACGACCGTTAACTTGTGCCCATCCAGTAATACCGGGTTTGACTTCATGACGACGTGCTTGTTCGGGGGTATAACGGTCAAGATACTCCACTAATAAGGGACGTGGACCAACAAAACTCATATCACTTTTAAAAACGTTCCAGAGTTGGGGAAGTTCATCAAGACTCGTTTTGCGGAGAAATTGTCCGAATGCTGTCAGACGAACTTCATCTGAGAGTAAGTTTCCTTCAGCGTCACGTTCGTCAGTCATTGTCCGAAACTTATAAAATTTGAAGATACGACCATTTTCACCTGGACGAGGTTGAGTAAATACAACTGGACTACCCATGCGAAAATAAATTGCGATCGCAGTCACAAGCAGTATGGGAGAAAAAATAATTAATGCGATCGCGGCAATAGCCCTATCGAAGAAATACTTAATCGATTGACTGTGATTGAGTAAATTAACACCTCGAATATTCCCACCAACCATACAGATGTCCCCCATTCTTTATATAGTCGAAAATCTCACCACTCAGAATTAAAATTGTCTAATTCAGGTGAGTATTGATTATCAGCATTTTTTGCTTACGTAATTAATTTTGTTAAATATATTACTTACTGGCTGATGAATTGATTTTGCTCTATTTAATTTTTTGACAATGTTTAAGGTAGCTGATATTCACTACCTTGTTGGAGATTAACCAAAATTTGACGATAATATGTGTCAATTTGGCATTATTTTGATTGAAATCATACAATCTTTATTGTGAATAATTAGTCTGAACCACTTTTGCAGGACAACCATATGCCAAACATAATGATGGCAAAGATTTAACTACTACCGAACCAGCACCGCAGGTTGCATATTCTTCAATATTTATATTGGGAATAACTTTTGTTCCAACCCCTAAAAAGACTCCTTCCCCTAACTTTATTTTGCCACAGAGGCGGCATCCTGGAGCTATATGACTATAATTACCAATAATACAATCATGGTCGATAGTTGCACCTGTATTAACTATGACATGATTACCAATTATTGAATCCGTATTGATTACAGAATTAGCCATAATCACCGTACCGGAACCAATTTCTATCCCACAAGCAATTTGGGCGGAAGGGTGAATTGCAGTAGTAAATGAATAACCACAATTATCTAGCTTTTCGACGATGCGACGACGAATCGGATTATTACCAATTGCAACAATCCATTGACTGCGATCGCATTCGATTTCTGCTAAAGTTTCTGGTACGTTTTTTTTAACAGGTATACCGTGAATATGAGTGAACCCGATAGGGGGGTTATCATCAACAAAAGCTGCTACTTTTCTCCCTTGTTTGCATAAAATATCTAAAATCACTTTTGCATGTCCACCACAACCGTACAAATATATGTCCATAACTATGCTCTAAAAAAAATAAGTTATAGCCTATGAAAAAACTTTTTAATTTAAAAAGCTTCTCTTAGCTACAGTAGTTGGAACAACTTGAGGTTTGCAGTAATATTGTATAGCTATAGACATGAATAAAAGTGCAGCGTTAAGATATTTTTTTTCAGCTTAATTATCAGTAATTATGAGTTTTTTGTGAGTTATTGCCATATCTTCCTCTTTGTTTATTTTCCACTATTAATCAACAATTACTATAGAACAACTATTGAGCATCTTTTAAGTTAAAAGTCGAAATTAAAAAGGTAAAAGAAAAGAAGAATATTTCTTTTTATCTTTATATCAACGGATACAAGCCCCTAGATTTATCTCTGGGGTTTACTTTTTACTTGGTTGACTAAGACCAATCAATTTTCCCGCAATTGACCTTTGAACTCTTCTGATGTGGCGCAACTTTCTTGGTTAATGCCATCTTGTCGCAAAACTTTAAACACTGTCATCACCAGAATTTTTAAATCAAGCCACAAACTCCAGTTATCGACATACCAAACATCAAGTTTAAATTTTTCTTCCCAACTAATGGCATTGCGACCTTTGACCTGTGCTAAACCCGTAATCCCAGGTAGAACATTATGACGACGTGCTTGTTCCGGAGTATAACGGTCTAGATATTTAACCATCAAAGGACGGGGACCAACAAAACTCATATCTCCTTTGAGAATATTCCACAACTGCGGCAGTTCATCTAGACTTGTTTTGCGAATGAATTGTCCGAAAGGAGTCAGGCGAATTTCATCAGGAAGAAAATTCCCTTGAGCATCACGTTCGTCAGTCATAGTCCGAAACTTATAAAATCTAAAAACCCGCGAATTTTGACCTGGACGAGGTTGAGTAAATACAACTGGACTACCCATGCGAAAATAAATTGCGATCGCAGTTCCAATCAGTATGGGAAAAAAAATAATTAATGCGATCGCGGCAATAGCCCTATCTAAGAAATACTTAATCGATTGACTATGATTGAGTAAATTAACACCTCGAATATTTCCACCAATCATACATATGTCCCCCATTCTTTCATTTAGTCGAAAATCTCACCACTCAAAATTAAAATTGTCCAATTCAAACGAGTATTGATTATCAGTACTCTTTGGCTACGTAACTGTTGCGTTATTTAGTTTTTTGACAATGCTTTGGCTAGGTGGCATGTACTACATTGTTGAAGGTTAACTAAAATTTGACGATAAAATGTGTCAATTTGCCATTATTTTGATTGAAATCATACATTAAATGATTCAGATATGTGCTATTGAAACATCGAAATGTATACTCTTCGGTAAAGAGGGAGAAGGGCTATTTATTTTGACCTTTTCCCCAACAAGCTAGAAATCAGCAAATTAAAGCGTTGCGACTTCTCGTTTAGCAGACAAACTAGGGATTGAGAACCCCTTGGTTTGTAATAATTTGAAGTACTCACCATTTAGAGCATTCCAAATTGCTTCTTGAGCAAAATCACGTAAAGCGCGATCGCGTCCAGCTGAACCATGTTGCCAGCGTAATTGGGGATTAACTAAGTAGTTACGAATTGCAAATGCTAGTGCTTGGGCATCCTGAGATGGTACAAGTGTACCTGTCACACCATCTTGGACAGCATCGATGCATCCGGGAATCTGGGTTGCAACTACAGGTAGTCCCATTGCTGCACTTTCGAGGGGAACGTTGGGAAAGCCTTCACGATAGGTTGGTAATGCAAATACATCCATCGCGGCATAAAAAGGTGGTGTATCGTCTTCCTCTCCCGTCAGATGAATGCGAGAATCGGTTTGAAGTGATTTCTTGGTTGGATTAGATATGGGGTCTTGAGGTTCAAAGTAACCAACGATTAATAAGTGTAAGTTGGGAAACTCCTGCCGCAGAGTTTGCCAAGCTGTAACCAATTCTTCGATTCCTTTGTCGCGAACAAGACGACCGACAAATCCTAAAACGACAGCATCATTGGGAATGCCGTATTTTTTGCGGATTTGTTGCCGTGTTTGTGGTTCTAGATTCGCGGGGTTGAATCTACCTAACGCATCGACTCCATTACTACTTCCCCCTAACAAAACTGTGATTTTTTCAGGAGGACAAAGACCTTCATTGATTGCCACTTCCCTGATGGAATGACTGACACAAATGACTTTATGGGCTAGCAAGCAAGAAACTTTTTCACTCCATGACAATAATAGACGCTTGTAACCAGTTGCAGTCATCATTGGCAACCCGCGAATGTGATAGACACGAATGGGAACCTGTGCCAACCAAGCTGCAATAGTCCCCAAAAGTCCACCTTTGGGAGTGTGTGAGTGAACAATTTCAGGGTTGATACTGCGTATTTGTTTATAAATTTGCAAAATCGCGACAATATCTTTCAATGGTGTAATCCGACGTGGCATTTCCACACCATACATCGGAATTTTTTCGCGATCGCCGATTTTACCCAGCCATTCTCCTGGTGAAGAAAGGGCATGAATATCGTATCCTTGTGCCTTCATGTAAGCAATCTGCCCCTGAAAGAAGCTGAAGGTTTCGGGCACAGTGGTAATGTGGAGTAGCTTGATTTTGTTTGGCATGGAAAGAGGGAAATTCTTTTCTATCTGGGAATACTAAACTTGGTAATAGGAGCGGTACCATTTTACAAACCGCTCAATACCTTCTTCAATTGATGTGTTCGGTTTAAATCCCACATCTCGGACTAGGGAATCAACATCGGCGAAAGTTGCAGGGACATCACCGAGTTGCATTGGTAGCAAGTTTTTCTCGGCTTTCATCCCTAAGTAATTTTCCAGGGTTTCGATAAAGTGCATCAACTCGACGGGTTGATTATTACCGATGTTGTAATTTTTGTAGGGTGCATAACTTGTACCTGGATCGGGGGCATTACCAGACCAATCAGGATTAGCCTTGGCAACATTATCCACAACCCGAATTACTCCCTCGACAATATCATCAATGTAGGTGAAATCCCGCTTCATTTTGCCATAATTGAATACATCAATTGGTCTTCCCTCTAAAATTGCTTTGGTAAAGAGGAACAGTGCCATATCGGGACGACCCCAAGGACCGTAAACTGTAAAAAAGCGCAATCCCGATGCTGGTAAACCGTATAAACTGCTGTAGGTATGTGCCATTAATTCATTGGCTTTTTTGCTGGCAGCATATAAACTCACGGGATGATCTACATTATCGTGAACCGAGAAGGGAGTTTTTGTATTTGCACCGTAAACGGAACTAGAAGAAGCAAAAACCAAATGTTGTACGTTTGTATGGCGACAACCTTCTAATATATTTACAAATCCGACTAGATTACTATCTACATAGGCATGGGGATTTTGTAACGAATAGCGTACACCTGCTTGTGCGGCTAAATTGACGACTTTATCAAAATTAGATTGGGCGAATAGTTGTGCTATACCTTCGCGATCGCTTAAATCCAGTAAGTGAAAATTAAAATTAGGTTTTGCTAGTAACTGCTCTAGTCTGTCTTTTTTTAAAGTGACATCGTAGTAATCGTTGAGGTTATCCAAACCAACCACTTCATCACCCCGTTCGAGCAATCTTTGGCTGAGATGAAAGCCAATAAAACCAGCTGCACCTGTAACTAATATTTTTGTCATAATTTCTCCTTTTATAAACTCCAATATTTAATATTCGCTGGCACATCCGCAGGTTCAAATACAGATTTGATATCCATTAAAACCCCACCTGGACGAATGTGAGCGCATAGCTTTTCTGTGGGGATATCCAAGTATGCTTGATGGGGAACTGCCAAAATTAGCGCATCCAGATACGTCAAGTCTTTCCAATCAGATAGTTGAATCCCATATTCATGCTGTGCGTGGGCATTTTCAGCCAGAGCATCATGCACCAAGGGTTCAATGCCAAATTGCTGCAACTCGTTGATAATGTCGGGAACGCGACTGTTTCTTAAATCCGGTACGTTCTCCTTAAAGGTTAGTCCTAAAATACCCACCCGTGCATTTTTAATCGTCACATTTGCTTCGACAAGCAACTTCACCAAACGACTGCCAAGGAATGCACCCATGTTGTCATTAATACGTCTTCCCGCCAAAATGACCTGGGGATAATAGCCAAGCTGTTGAGCCTTAGCGGTTAAATAGTAGGGGTCTACACCGATGCAGTGACCTCCCACCAGCCCAGGAGTAAAGGGTAAAAAATTCCACTTAGTAGCCGCAGCAGCTAAAACATCTCTTGTACGGATATCCAGGCGATCGCATATTATTGCTAGTTCATTCATCAAGGCGATATTAATATCACGCTGGGTATTTTCAATTACTTTTGCTGCTTCCGCAACCTTAATCGATTGGGCACGGTAAACACCAGCATCAACTACAGCTTCGTATACACCAGCTACCAGTTCTAATGTTTCTTTATCCTCACCAGCAACAACTTTAACAATTTTTTCCAATGTATGAGTTTTATCACCTGGATTAATACGTTCGGGCGAATAACCTAATTTAAAATCGACTCCTTGTTGTAAATCAGATACCCGTGCTAAGACTGCACCACAAATATCTTCGGTGACACCTGGGTAAACAGTCGATTCGTAAACGACTATATCTCCAACTTTGAGGACTTTACCGACGGTTTCCGAAGCTTTAACTAAAGGAGTCAAATCGGGAACGCGATTATCATCGATGGGAGTTGGTACTGCAACAATAAAGAAATTACAATCAACTAAATCAACTGTCTCGCAAGTCATTTTTAATGTCGTATTTTCCAAGTCTTCGCGGGAAACTTCACCTGTTGAGTCAATACCTTGGTTTAAGGCAGTAATTTTTTCTTTATTGATGTCAAATCCCACAGTGTTGGCAAACTTTTTAGCTATTGCTAATGCGACGGGTAAACCAACGTATCCTAAACCAATGACTGCGATATTATTCATCTTGTTTTATTCCTGATTTTTCAGTAGATTTTTATTTATAGAAATATTTATGGAGTAGATTGGCTTTTAATAATCCCTCATCATAGAATTGTTGATTTGTTTTTGAGCAACTAATCTCTAATGTAATCTGGGGTGCTTGGTTATTTACTAATAGTTAAAATTTAAAATTTCTAATAATTATTAGTAAACTTTGATTGAAAATTTACTAAGAATACTTTTCTATCTCTTCCCCTAGTTGCTGTCTAGCGGAACCTAAAACATTGATATCTTGTGTCCAGTTTTTCCAGTCTTTACCGACTTTGCGGCTAATATCCAATGCCGAACTGCCACGACCGAGATTTTTTAAAATCTGTATGTATTCATAATCTTCGACTCCATCTCTGATCCATTTTAAGCGTATTGATGGAACGATACCTTCAATACCAACTTTCTGCCCTGGATAAACAAGCATTCCTTCTCCAGGAAAATATTCATTCTTATGAGAATAGACCTGTTCATCTTTCCAAGGATCCCCCGTCCAGTTGTCAATTCTCCAATACAAAACCCCTGTTATTCCCAGACTTTGGCTGATGAAACCATGAGGTATTCGGTAATTAATTGGCTGGTAATCTATTAACCATTTGGGAGAATAATCATCCAAGGCAAGCGCAGTGTAGAACCAAGTATTATCTCCCTTAGCAAGTACTTCTGAGACTGGATTTAAGTTTTCATTGTAACTACTAGGTGTGAGAATCCAGGTATCCACTGCCGAACGTCCATTCCCCAAACCATTATCGTACAATTCGGGAATTGGAGACATAGCGATCGCAGTAGAAACACCAGCTTGATGAAAATTTCTTGCCCATTGTTTGATTGGTTCATTTAGTTCTGGTGAACCGTCAATTTCATCCGCAAATCTACTGTATAAAAATAGATTGGAATCATATTGTTCCGCAACTGATTTGATATCATCAATCGATGGAGGTGGAGACATGGTGCGATTGTTGTAATCTGCCCCGCTTCCAAAAGGAAGACGTAAAGATTTTAGTCCCCAATTATCGATTAAATCTTTTTGATCGGCTTTACTTAATTGCACAACTGGCATGAGTTTGTGTTTAAGTATCTCTTGGGTTGATTTTTTATCTTTGTAATTGTATGCTTCAAATTCCGAGTTAAGAGATGGTTTGAGAGGTAATTCAAAGTTCCATACTTTTAATGAAATCTCTCCAGAAACTTCTCCTTGATTGCTAGTGACTGTGTAAGTACCTTGGTATTTCCCAGCTTGTGTGTTTCGAGGTACGAATAAGTCAACCCAAATAGGTTGGTTATTTCCAGATTTTAGGTTGAATGGTACTGCATCTAATTCCGCTCCAGTTATATCTAAACCTGTTTCGGAATTAGCAAATGGAATTAAAGCATCAGCATACATTCCAGGTGGTAAGGGAGAGTTGGAACTTCCTTTTTTACCAGGACTCGAATGATTAACAGGAACGTAATGCTCTCGATAAAGAGAGATAGTCGATCGAGGAATTACTTGACCGTTAGAACTGGTTAAATCTGAGACAGAAACATTGACATTACTGAGATTTGTTTGGGAAGCTCGGACAACTATTTGAAAGGACTCGTATTCTCCACGAGCGGCAAATAATTCAGCGTTTTTTGTCGAACCGTTCGATTCTGTAAGCCCTATCCGAGTTAAACTTGGAGATACCCATGTCACAAGGCTGTCGGAAGATATTTGACTCATTGCTTTCAACCAATATGTGTCTTGAAATAGTAGTACTATAATCGACAACAAAATTATTAAAAATATTGGAGTCGAAGGATAGGATTTAGGCTTCATGTGACAATTGATAAGCTGAATTTTGACTTAATTTATTAATTACGCTTTACTTAGTTTTCAGCTAGCCAAGCTTGAAACATCAGTACTGCCCACAGGTAATATTGCCAATTGCGATCGCCACTTTGATGTTCTTGCCATTTTTGCCGAATTGGTTGGGGATTTAAATATCCTTCTTGCTGTAAGCGATTTTCACTCAGCAAATCTTCTGCCCATTCGCGTAATTCACCCCGCAACCATAAATCTATGGGGACACCAAATCCCATCTTGGGACGCTCGATTAAGCTTTGGGGTACGTATTTGTATAGTACTTGGCGTAGCAGCCATTTTCCTTGATTTTTGCGAATTTTCATTGACAGGGGAACCTGCCATGCAAATTCCACAACTCGGTGGTCTAGAAATGGAATTCTTCCTTCCAAACTCACACCCATACTGGCACGATCGACTTTTACCAATATGTCATCTGGTAGATAAGTCATCAAATCCAGGTACATCATCCGTTGAGTAAAGTCAGGTAGCTGTGCCCAACGATCGCGATCGCTCAATGCTGTACTCAGTTCTGTGCTACCAATTACTAGTGCTTCCGGCTCTTTCCATTGGGATACTAAAGCAGCATACATTGTATCGGGGTCGGGAACTGATAAGATACTAGCTAGTTTGTGCAGCTTATCACCAGGACCTGCTTGCTTGAGTTTTGCTGGTAATATTGGATCGCTAAGAGCAAAAATCCGATCCCAAGTTTGTGGGGATAGGCTAGTTAAAGCTTGTGATGTGGTATGACGTAGGTGTTTAGGCATCCAACCGATTTTCTGCCAAATGTTGCGACCCCAGAAATAACGATTGTACCCACCAAATAACTCGTCTCCACCATCACCCGAAAGGCTAACAGTGACGTGCTTTCTTGCCAGTTGCGACACTAAAAATGTGGGGATTTGGGAAGAGTCTGAAAATGGCTCGTCGTACAAACTGGGTAACTGGGGAATGACTGCCCGTGCTTGATCGGGAGTTACGTACATTTCTGTATGCTCTGTTCCCAGATGTTGGGCAACAGCTTTCGCATGTACGGCTTCGTTGTATCCTTCTTCATGAAAACCGATACTGAAGGTTTTGACAGGTTGACTGCTCTGAGCTTGCATTAAGGCAACAACGGTAGAAGAGTCTATACCACCGGAAAGAAAAGCTCCTAAAGGTACATCAGCAACCATTCGCATCGCAACTGCATCCCGGAGCAATTCATCTAGTTTGGCGATCGCTTCGGTTTCCGAACCTGTGAAGGGATTGGCAGATCCAGATTCTGCTGCTTCTTTCGCTGACCAATAGCTGATTGGTTCGGGAAGGAGATGACTTTTGCCATCCCAGCTTAAAATTGTTCCTGGAGTCAGCTTCCAAATACCTTGATAAATTGAATAGGGTGTGGGAACGTAGCCAAAGCGCAAAGATGAAGCGACGGCATCGCGATTGATTTCGGCTGTAAAGTCAGGGTGAACTTTGAGAGCTTTCAGTTCGGAACTGAAGAACAAAGTTTGACCACACAAACCATAATATAGAGGTTTTTCACCAATGCGATCGCGTCCTAAATGCAGAATTCGTTCTTTTCTGTCCCACAGTGCAAAGGCAAACATCCCATTAAATCGCTTGGTCGCTTCTAAAACCCCCCATTCGCAAAAGCCAGCTAACATGACTTCGGTGTCGGAATGACCCCGAAAACTATATCCAAGGGTTTGTAATTGTTTTCTTAATTCGGGAAAGTTGTAAATCTCACCATTAAAAACAATTACATAACGACTATCTCCAGATAGCATCGGTTGATGTCCTTCTGGTGAAAGGTCTACTATTGCTAGTCGTCGGTGTCCCAAAGCTATTCCAGCATCGGTATCAACCCAATTACCGCTATCATCTGGACCCCTCAACAATAGGGTATCAGACATCTGCTGCACAATTATGGGCAGATATTCGTTACTAATTTGTCTCGACCTATCCCAAAAACCAGTAATACCACACATTCTTTTTAACCTCTGGCTTTAATTTTTTGATTTAACAAACTTTCGTACAAATTTTCGTATTGATGCACTACAGAATTTAAAGAATATAAATCTATAACCCTGATTCTTGCTGCTTGACCTAATGTCTCTCTACCCTGATATCCCAAATCAATTAATTCTTTCAAAGCATTGGCTAATAACTGGGAATTTTTGGGAGGTACAACTTTTCCTGTATCCCCAATAATCCTTGCCGAATCTCCAACATCTGTAACTACACAGGTGACACCACAGGACATTGCTTCTCCAATAATATTGGGGAAAGCATCACCATGAGATGAGGAGGAACAAGCAATATCTAATGCTGCTGTCAAGTGAGGGATATCTTTGCGCTCACCTAATAAATGTACAGAATTATTGATTCCTAAATTATTAATTATTGATGTCAGAGCCTTATTTTGCCAGTTTACATTATCACCAGCCATCACAAAATGAATATTTGCATAACTTTTGAGTAAAATTGCTGCGGCATTCAAGAAATTACCATGGTCTTTCATCTCATGAAAGCGACTAATTCTACCAATTAAAATAGTATTACTATCTAAATTTAATTCTTGAAGAACAAGCTGACGAGCTTCTATTGATGGTTTAAATAGTTCTGTATCAAAACCATTGGGAATAACAAGGGTTTTTTCAGTTCGATATCCATGTCGCTGATGCTGGCTGGCACTCGTTTCTGAATTATATAATATTTTTTCAGGAAAAATAGATAAAGGAGCCAACAATTTAATTACAGCAGCAGTAGCTTTTTTTTCGTAACTTAAAGAGTAGAGTGTTTGGCGAATATTCCAAACTATTGGTATCTTTTTCAAAGATAAAGCAGTACTAAGATGGGCAGCTAAATTACCGTGATACATCCAGCCTTGAATGATATCGGGTTTAATTTTCTGGATGGTACTAATTAATCGCCATACTGCTGCTACAGTCGGTTTTCCTGGGTGCATTCCAATTTGATAAACAGGAATATCCAAAGCTTGAATGCGATCGCCTAATTTACCCCCATCCATCAGAGAAACTACAACTGGTTGAAATCGTTTTCTATCAACTCGTGACAAAAATTTATAGAGCATCATTTCCGCTCCACCAGTATAAAGACCTGTAATCAAATGACACATCAAAATTTTGCCATTCATGAGACTATTCCCATTAAAATTACCGAATTCAAATACTAAAAATCAGAACCAATAAAGGCATTTGTAACAATTTTTGATTCTAAATGCTTAAAGTTTGCAAGCAATGGGAAAGCGTATTTTCCACCAACTTATCCACACTAAAACACTCGACAATTTTTTTCCTTGCTTTTTGCTTGATGGTTATTTTCTCATCATTATTTAACTCAATTAAGTGTTTGCATCCAGCAGCTAGAGCTTGACAATTATGAGGAGGTACAACTATACCTGTGTCACCAACAATCCATGCAGAATCACCGATGTCTGTGACTACACAAGGTACACCACAAGCCATTGCTTCTCCAATCGTATTGCCGAAACCTTCACCGAACCCAGAAGCGGATACTGCAATATCAAGAGCATTATGGACTGCACGCATATCTGTTCGTCTTCCTGCCCAAATAACACGATTGGAGATGGCTAAATCCTCACTGATTTGCTGTAACTCTTCGATATATTTACTATCTCCAGTTCCCACACAGACAAATTGAATATTGTCGTACTCTTGACATAGTAATGCTGCTGCCTTGAGAAAATTCGGATGGTCTTTTTGAGGATCTAATCTTCCCACTAAGCCAATCAGGATTTGTTGTGACGATACTTGCCACTCCGAGCGAACCTTTATTCCAGCTTCGCGATCGGGCTGAAAACGATTAGTGTCAATACCATTCGGAACCACAACCATTTTTTGTTCGGAAAACCCAAAGTTTAATAAATCTTTTTTGCCAGCATGAGAATTAATAATGATTAAATCGGCAAACTGAAATAGAAAGCATTCTACCTTCGATAAAAAGCGGGATAACCAATCATAAACATCCAAATTCATTTTAGAGCAGCGTATTCCCCAAACTATGCGAGTAAAAGGTAGAAAAGGTTTAATTAATATCGATAGTAAATTAGCCTCTCCCATATATCCATGTAATATATCGGGATTGATTTTTTTTAATTCATTCAATAACCTCCACAAGAAATTAGATATATCCCAACGTCCTTGCTTATTCAAACAAATCACTTTGCAATTATTATCTTGTAATTCTTGTACTAATGTTCCTCCTGGATAAAAATAGATGACAGCGACATCAAATCTTGTGTTATCTATACCTTTGACCAAAGTAACTAATTGTCGTTGAGCGCCACCACAATTTAAATCTCTGATTAAAAAAACTATTTTTTTCTTAATCATACTTTTTCTTCAAATCCCCCAAATATTTACTAATAGTTACTAAGAGAAAATTAATTACCTGATTAAATAGTTTTTCCCGTATCATGGATGCGGCTTTGCATAGTCATTGCTGCCATCAATGAATATGATACAAGCATGTATCTTTCTTCTAAAAGATTATGGCTAAATATACAGTAAAGCAAAGTAAAAACAGCAAAAATAAAACCTAATCGATGAGCTTCTTCGCGAGCCTTGTATATCACAGAATAAATTAATAAAGGCATAATTACAATACCAAGAATGCCATGGTCTATCATTAAGTTTAAATACATATTATGTGTCGCGATCGGTTGTGACCATGTTTGTGTTGATGCTAATCCGTTACCTATAATTGGATTTTTGAGAAAGAGTCGCCAACCTATTTCGACAATATCTATACGTCCGGTATCACCTTCAGCATCACGGGCAGAAGGGTCTTGTAACCAAACTAATCTTCCTCGAATATTATCATTAAGTAAGCTCACATTGCCTAAAGCGTCAGCTATTACACTACTAATGAAAAAATTTATAATCCCTATACCAACAAGCCATCTTAATAGTTGATTCCCAGTAATCAAACGATTAATCATTAAAAGCATAACAATTAATGCCCAACAGGAAATTGCACCTCTAGAAAAGGTAAGAAATACTCCTATACCGATAAATATAATAAAAGGTATGCGATATACTCGTGGTAGTAAAGTCACACCAAAAATAATGCCGAGATTTAAGGCTCCTCCTGCTATGTTTGGATTGATATACCAACCTGCTGGACGACCGGTTTCATTCAAACCAGCAAATATTAAAGGATCGGCTAATTCTGCAAAAATATTCAAAACACTTATTATTGAAACAATAATTATAGCTGCTCTAGTAAAGTTTTGGACAATCTTAGACTGAGAAAAGATGAAATGCATAGTCATTATAAAAATCACCGATAAAGTTCTAGTTTCTAGTTCTTGTATTGTGATTTCGGAAATTTTCGTAAAAAAATTTAAATATAGTAATGCGGTAATTGCATAAAATATACACCAAATTATTAATTCTTTGGATATATATTTAAACTTTTTAAATATAGAAAATAATAAAGGAATGCAAGCAATATCAAAACCTATAATTAAAGTACTTGGAGGAGGTCCTAAGCCAGAGTCAAATATATAAATATCTAAGTTGCTAAAAAATGTAAAAACAGCAAGTATTGCTAGACATACTGGATAATATAAAAGCATCTGTCGAATTTTATTCATACATAATATTTTATTTGCTAACAATACACAAGGTGAAACTGTTTGTGATTACTTTAATAACAGACATCATTTAATACTTTCTCCCAAATTTCCATGACTTTATCTAAACTAAATTTTGTAACTACTTCTGGAGCTTTAGCAGCCAAATTTTGGCGTTTTTTTTGATCCGACATTAAGCTATCCATTGCTTGAGTTAATGCGAAAACATCTTCATTCGGAACTAACATACCATCAACCCCATTACGAATAATTTCTCTTGGTCCAGTATCGCAATCAAAAGATATTACAGGTCGTCCGCAAGCCATTGCTTCACACAAAGCATTTGGAAAGCCTTCAAAACGGGATGATAATACAAACAAATCTGCTTCCAGAAGATAATCAGATGGATTCTTTACACGTCCAGGAAAATAAACATGTTGAGAAAGTCCTAATGAATCTCGTATCGCTTCTAGTTGCGATCGCAATGAACCTTCTCCTAAAATTGTCAATTTCCATTTAGGATGCTTATCCTTTATTTTTGCAAAAGCTTGTATCAATAAATCAAAGCCTTTTTGTTCATTCAAACGTCCCATTGCTATTAGAGAAAAGTCATCCGAACCTTTGCTTAAGTGCTGGTGTTTTCTTATCGGTGTTGATAAGATTGGATTAGGAATAACACAGGCGCGAGCTTGTAATTGGGGAGACAAACAATCATAAATTCTTTGAGTTTGTACTACAATGCGATCGGCAGATAGATATGTCCAATTTCTGAGTTTTCCCAAGTATTTCCAATATAATACTTAGCCGGATTATTTCGTTCTGAAACTAATACAGGTATTTTTAAGTTTTTGGACGCTATTAATGTTAAAACATTAACTGTATCTATAAAACTAATCACAACATCTGGTTTGCTGTTATAAATTGCATCACGCAGTCTCAGAATACGGTGTATGTTATTCCAAAGACCTGATATTAGGTCATAAGAATCAGACATTAAGCCTAATGGGATATGGGTAACTCGTTCATCTAAATCGTAATCTGGTAGCATTTCGGCACCTGCAAATGTCAAAATAGTAACTTTCCACCCTTTTTTTACCCAGTAATTTGCCATAATTGACATTACTCTTTCTGCTCCACCATGAGAGAGCGATGAGATGATAAATGTTAGTCGCATATTTGTCTATCAAAAATGAATACAGAGTAGCTAGACTAGGGTATTGCTACGATTTAGAGTGGCAAAAAAATCTAGTTGTAGAGACGAGATTGTCATTAAAGCAAAAGCTGACAGTCTCTACAAACAAAATTTCTGCTCTAAAAATGCTTAACTGAACGGGATTGAAATATATCTGCTTTTTTTGTTCCAGCAAAAACAATATTTGGTGACCATGTTTTATTTGGTGTGAACTCTTTTAAGTACTTTTCTATCAACCAAATAATTTTAGAGAAGCGACTCAGATTTCTGATGATAAAACCTTTGATTTTAGTTAAGTTTTTTCTTGTATCTAGACCATTCAAATTACAAACACCAAAGTCTAAAGATAGTAGATAACATGAGTTTAAATTTTTAAAACCGACTACTTCATGTGCATTGGTTAATAATTTTAAATCCAATGGCATATGAATATCAAAGACTGGTTTATTAAAAATTTTCTGCGTCCAACCCATTAATCCAACCATATTCGGTATTATTGTAATTATGATACCATTCGGTTTCAAAAATTTAGAAAATGCAGATATACACTGTGCTGTATCTTCAAAATGTTCTACAACTCCAAATGAGACAACGACATCAAAAGCTTCTATTAAATTATCTGGTGGCTGAAAAAAGTTGGTACAGACAATATCACCTTCTATATTTGAATTAGATAAAATTGCTTTTGCTTGTTTGCATCCTATTTCTGAGTAATCTAGTCCACAAACATTAAAACCAAACTCTTTAGCAAAGTATGGCAACCATGTAGACCTAGCACACCCTATTTCAAGAAGTTTTAATTCTTTTGTATTCCTACCAGAAAGGACTTGAGAAAAATACTGATGGAGTTTCCTATTATTATAATTTCTAATTCCTGTTATATGTGGGTTTACGATGCTAGGTATATCAGCATCTTGCCAGCAACTATCCCAATAATTTTTATCAGTTTTTTCAAGTATCATATCTTTTGTCTCCTTAAAAAATGCCACCAAAAATATAGTAAAAATGCAAAGGATATTGCATATACACAACTAGTAGATAAAGCAATCCCTACTACACCAATTGTTTGCATAAATAAGTAATTAAATGCGATATTACAGATTAGACTAATTACTGCTCCATACATTAATATATGATTGTAACGTATTGCAGAAATTAACCTGACTAATAAAATACTTCCTATATAAAATGGTATTTGTAGTGCAAAACAAGATTGTATTTGAGCCACTAAAGAAGTATCATCTGCACTAAAAGAACCTCTTTGAAAAAGTATCTGGACAATTAATTGAGAAAATGAAATGAAAATAACTGTAGCAGGTATAGTTATTAAGAATATTAAGCATATATACTTTTTTAGAGTTTGATTAACCTGTCTCCAATTTTGAAGAGAAACCATTTTTGAAAAATAAGGAATTACGGCAGTACTTAATGCCGTACTAGCAAGAGTAATGGGAAGTGCAATCACTCTATTACCATAGTTTAATGCGGCTACACTCCCAGAAGGTAGCATTGCTGCCATTGATTGATCGACTATACCAGTACTGCATATTAAAAACGAGCCTGCAAGCATAGGTATATATTGATTGATTACTTGACGCAAATGAGGGTTAAATCCATACAATTTAGGTATCAGATCGAAGCCTTGTCGTTTCAGTACTATACCTAAGGCGATCGCTTCTGCAAAAGCACCAAAAATCAATCCAGCGATTAGATTAAAAATTCCCCAAGAATCAATCAATAAGACGAATATAATGGTAATTATTGGTGCAAAAATAGGGGTGATAGCAGCTAAAGCAAATTTTTCTCCTGCATTTAAAATAGCCCCCCAGATAATAATAATACCACTTAATAAAATAATCGGTGTCATTGCATAAAGTAAATTAAAAGTTAGTTCTAATTTTTGATTACTAAAACTGACTGCAATCCAAGGTAAATAGACTGGTGCTGCTATTAACATTAATATTGTTGTAATTATTAATAATAAAATACCCAAAAATTTAATCCAGAAAACAACTGTTGAGCAGTCTTTTTGCCTTGAGTTTCTCGCACTTCTATATAAGTCGGTATCATTGCAGAATTAAAAGACCCCGCAATTACGTTGATAATAAAAGAAGGCACTAAAAAAGCAATTATAAATGCATCTATATCATCACCAGTACCAAATTTCCAAGCAATATATAACTCCTTAGCCACAGTAGCAAATTTCACAAATGTTGTGAAAATGGCAACAGTCATCGCTGCACCAAATATTTGACGGTTAACAGAACCAGTTGTTATCTTTCTCCATATTTCAATAGTCTTGGCAAATGGTAAAAATTGCATTTAATATGTCCATTTATTCTTGTTACATGGATTGACAAGAGACTCATTTTCTTATCAAGCACCTTTTGGTTTAACTTCTGCCAACGTATTTACACTTGAATGAGCTAGAAAATGACTGTTTTTTTCTGTCTCTAATGGAGATGTACTAAGCAAATACTTTGGTCGATACCCAGGAACCAATTGCTCTAACAAAAATACGATCGCACTCTCATCATTTTTTGCCGCAGCTTGACATAATGTCTCGACTGTAATATTCAAACTTTCAGGAACCATGCGACTGGCATTCTTCACCATAAATAGCTTTTCATGTTCTGTTGGGTCGTATTCTTCTCCTTCGATAAACAATTCTTCAAAGAGCTTTTCTCCTGGTCGCAATCCTGTAAATTTGATCGCAATATCTTTATCGACTTCATACCCAGACAAACGAATCAGTTCTTCTGCTAAATCGACTATTTTCACTGGTTTACCCATGTTCATCATCAAGACTTCACCTCCATGTCCGAGTACTGCTGCTTGTAAGACTAACTGTACTGCTTCGGGAATGGTCATGAAGTAGCGGCAGATGTCGGGATGGGTGACTGTGATCGGACCACCTGCCGCTATTTGTTTTTTGAAGGTGGGAACGACGCTACCACGACTTCCAAGTACGTTCCCAAATCTGACGGCTAAGTAGGATTTACCACTTTTTTTTGCGGCTTGCAATACTAACATTTCTGCGACTCGCTTGCTTGCACCCATTACGTTTGTGGGGTTGACTGCTTTGTCGGTGGAAATCATCACGAAGTGATTGACGTTGTATTGCAGTGCTAGCTCGACTAGGTTTTTTGTGCCGACAACGTTGTTAGTGATTGCTTCTCCTGGATTCATTTCCATGAGGGGAACATGCTTGTGTGCAGCTGCGTGGAAAACTACGTCTGGTTGGAATTTAGCAAAGGCATATCTGAGTCTGTCACGAAAGCGAATATCTGCAATAAATGTTAATATTCGCGGTGTCTGATGTTGAATTCTACTTTCGGTTCTCAATCTTTGAGCAGTTTGTTCAAGTTCTTGCTGAATGTTAAAGACTGAATTTTCACCATGTCCGACGAGCATAATTTCGCTGGGATGGGATTTTAGAATTTGACGGCAGAGTTCGCTACCGATTGAACCACCTGCTCCTGTAATCAGGACTTTTTTTCCTTTGAGGAATTGGGAAACACTGTGAACGTCGGTTTGAACGGGTTCACGTCGGAGTAAGTCTTCGATTCTGACATCACGAATGCTTTCCAGACGAACTTTACCATTCAGGATTTCGTGGATTCCGGGTAAGGTACTAGTTTGAATTCCTGTTTTCTGGCAAATATCGACGATGTTGCGAATGACTTGTCCGGTAACTGATGGCATGGCGATGATAACTTTGCCGATGTAGTGGGTTTTGATTACACCGGGGATGGAAATACGATCGCCGACTACGGGAACACCACGAATTCTGGTATTCAACTTTTGAGGATCATCATCGATAAAAGCTGCTGGATACATGCCAAGTTGGGGGTTGCGCTGCATTTCTTGAGCTAGTGAAACTCCTGCATTCCCTGCTCCGATGATTAACACTCTTTCGCGTGGATTCAACTGTAGACGACGCTGTTTGAGTCTTTCTAGTATTCTAAAGCTAAAACGAAATCCGCCAATGGCAATGAATGATAGCAGTCCATCTATGAATGGCAAAGATTGCGGTAACTCGTCTACAAACAACGGTAGAATGTATCTCAAAGTGTCGAAGAAAATCGCTTGAATAACCACCGCAGCAGTTGTGAGTACTGCGACGTATAACAATTCTTCAATACTTGCATATCGCCAATACCGTCGGTAGAAACCAAAACTCCAAAATATACTAATTTTGATAATTAAGAAGAGTGTGGTCGCGATCGCTAAGTCTGAAAGGTAAGACTGGAGTGCAAGATTACCATCAAGACGCAGAATCAGTGCGACTAGAGGTGTAATCGAAAATATAATGACATCGAAAACGAATAAATGACGATTTCGTAATTTCAGCAATTTGCTCGAAACACCGCTTAGAGTATTTTGAACAAGCCAGTGAGAAATAAAGAATAATAAATTCATGTCCGTCTACCCCTCCTGGGTAAGCGCAAATCATCCCACTTGGATGTGAAAATCCAAGTGTAAAGTCAGCGTAAATATATTATTAAGCAGACAACATACAATAATGGCATCAAGCGCTGGATTAATTTACGCTGTCAGTTGTAACTTTTTTATTTACTATTCGACCGACTAATCTTTGTTAGTAGAAAAATAGATTGCAATTGGGTAACACACAATTCAATACAGTTATTCAGGCGATTAAAATAACCATTACCAGGTTACTTTTCACCATTAAATAATTTAAAAATGTAAATCACTGCTCTAACATTTATGCAAATCTGATGTTTGTTAACTACAAACAGCAATTAGCTTGTAACTCTTCTCAATAGGTCATCACTAAAGAATTAACTGTAGTTTGAGTAACCTTTTAACTTTTATGGTGGTACATATTTTTTGTATCAGTTTTAATGATGATAATTGTGCCAATTTGGCACAAGTTTATGCAAAATCAGAATAATTTTTAGCGGAAAATGCAACTTATTAGCAGATAAAGTAATAATAATTACGTCATCTATTAGCTATCAAAATGCTGGTTATTAAAGAAATTTGCTTGTTTAATCTCCTATATGTTGACTTGAAAGTAGTAAGCGAATTGCGAAAATTACGGTTATACTTTTGCTTCCAAAGACTTTAGTAACTCAGTATTGACACCAGATTCACGGGTGAGTGCAATTTTACCAGTGCGAGCAATTTCCCTAAGACCGAATTTTTGCAGTACCTGAACGATCGCAACTATTTTTCCGGGATCGCCTACGACTTCGAGAGTTAACGAATCTTCTGCAACGTCTACGACACGTGCGCGGAATATTTGTGAAAGTTCGACAATTTCTGAACGATTGCTACTGGTGGCATTGACTTTGAGTAGCATTAATTCGCGTTCGACGCAAGGAATTTCGGTGATATCTTGAACTTTGAGGACGTTGATGAGTTTGTACAGTTGTTTGGTAAGTTGTTCAATTACGCGATCGTCCCCAGGGACAACCATTGTAATTCGGGAAATTCCCGATTGTTCGGCTGGACCAACTGCAAGGCTTTCGATATTAAAGCCACGACGAGCAAATAATCCAGCAATACGAGAAAGAACTCCCGCTTCATCTTCGACAAGGACGGAAAGGGTGTGTTTCATTATTCGTAAACTAGAGGTGTGGGCAGTTTATCCATTGTTCGGTAAGTGCAGGCTGAAGCTGATGACGGCACTGCAATGATTTGCTTTCAAACGTGAGAAAGATTAGATAATTATTGTATGCTAAGATGGGTAATCATTTAACGTTAAAAAAAAACTAGTATTTGGGAGGTGGAAGTCAGGAAGTCAGAAGTCAGGAAGTCAGAAGTCAGGAGGTAGAAGTCAGAAGTCAGGAGGTGGAAGTCAGAAGTCAGGAAGTGAGGAAGTCAGGGGAAGTATTAGCTCATTAAAATGAGAATTTTGGTATTTTGAAACAAGTTATAGTGGTTCTCAGTTGAATTAAATTAAATGTTGTTTGCGCGGATAGGTAGGGGAACTCATAGCCGTTTATTTCATTAATTTGACCCCGATTTGTATTGCATCTAAACGAGAAGCCCTATAATACATGGCTCTACAATGCTACGACGGCTGCAATCGGAATTTTCTACTCGGCAGTTTTTGCCAAATCTTCCGGTGTATTGCAATTAAAAAATATTGAAGTTTCCGTTGATGGCAGAATTTCTACAGTACTTTGGTTTAACCATTGCTGAAAAGAACGTCCTCCTTGGTCAATGAATTCGTTTAATTGAAGTAAGCAATTTTGGCGATAGAAACCACATAGGGGTTCCCAACCTTTGGGATGGTGTGCGAGAAATGCGATCGCATCTTCTCTGACATCTACTAATTTTTCTGCCCAAGCTTGCAAAGTCTCTATTTTCAATTTGGGTAAGTCGCACGCTAATAATAGTACCCATTCGGTTTGGGCTTGAGTTTGGGCTTGAGTTTGGGCTTGGGTGAGTGCTTGAGAAAATGCCACTAAGGGACCTTGAGTTTCTCCTAGCTGCAATTCTTCGCGAATAAATCGGCTATTTTCTGGTAACAAATCTTGATAACGTTCTTGCCAAGGTGTGACAAGATAGACTGTTTTGGCACAAGCGATCGCAACTTGGTAAACTCGCAGCAGTAGGGGTATGCCATTTATCGGGAGCAAAGATTTATCTTGCCCCATTCGCGAACTTTTTCCCCCTACAAGGATGATTGCTGTTAGTTTGTCGTTGGGGATTGGGGATTGAGAATTGGGCATTGGGGATTAGTTAACTAAGGTGATTCAAACCCATAGATAATTACGGTTTAGATTATCCTCTGGTTTGGCTTTGTTGAACTTGCTGTAATAGCTTCTCCAAGTTCTCTGGTGCAGGTAAGCATTTTAACCCTTGGCAAACCAAACCAACAGTACCGTCTGGTAAATTAGGCATTTCCGCAAACATTACACTCGGCAGATATTCGGATATTAGTGCATTTATTTGTGTGGTACTGGTACGGATTAAAGTTGAATTCCTATACCAATCTAAAGCGGAGAACAAGCTGGGACATGCTTGAGGTGCTTGATTCATTATGCCTCGAAAGGCTTTTAATGATTTTTCTGCCAAGTCGAGATAGTGCAAATTATCGGTTATGAGGGAAAGACGGACAAGATTTGCGATCGCAATTCCGTTTGCTGAAGGAGTGGCATTATCTTGATAGCTACGTTCACGGACAATTAAATCTTTACTTTTGTCGCTAGCTGCATTGAAATATCCACCTAACTCCACACTCCATAGGTATTTGTCGAATTCTTCTTGAAGTGCGATCGCATTTTTTAACCAATCGATTTTTCCCTCTTCTCTTTTTTCTTGCCCAATCCCCATTGCCCCATGCCCATAAACCATTAATAATGTTGCTTGGTGCAAATCTAAAAGTGCTTTGATAAAAAAAGCGTAATCTTCCGACTGTGCTAGTAATGTCGCTTCTCCAGCATAATTTAATCGGTGGAAGCGTCCATTCAGAAATTGATGGTTAAGAATGAAATTTGCAGCTTTGGTTGCAAGTTGTAAATAAATTGGTTCGCGAAAGACAATATATGCTCTGGCTAAACCTGAAATCATTAAACTATTCCAGGCGACAATCATTTTTGTATCTGTGACTGCGGGGATACGTCCTTCCCAATTTATAGTTTTGGCTTCTTGGTTATTACGTGCTGGTGGAAATGTCAGGATTTCATCTTTGATTGCACCATAACGCGCTACAAATAATTTTTCTAAGGTTTTTTCTAAGGTTTCACTTAGTTTCCCCGGATTCCGACGCTGCAAAACATTATTATTCTCAAAATTGCCGTTAACAGTGACGGTAAATTGCTGTTGTAATTCCCTTAGTTCTTCTGAAGTTAGTAAATTTTCCAGTTCAGCGTAATTCCAAACATAAAAAGCACCTTCTTCGGGTTCACTTTCTTGGGAAGTTAAAAAACTATCGGCATCTTGAGATGCATAAAAGTAACCTTCAGGTGCAATCATTTCTCTTTGTAGCCATTCGACTGTCAGCGCAATCCCTCGCTCAAATGCGGGTTCAGAAAATCCTGCACTCCATAAATTAGCTAAATACTCAACAATTTGCCCATTATCGTAGAGCATTTTCTCAAAGTGCGGTACAGTCCAAGTTGGATCGACAGTGTACCGATGAAAACCACCTGCAACATGGTCGAAGATTCCACCTAAAGCCAAATCTAAACCCCGTCGCTGACAAATTTCTTTCCCATTGGATGGGAAATCAAAATTAAATCGGGTTCCCTGTAGTGCCATCTCCCCATAAGGAATCATGGGAAAACTATTACCTTGAGAGTTGGAAGCAATAATTTTAGTACTCGTTTCCCAACCTTGTATTAACAACTCTCGCTCTTGAGTTTCGGTAGCACCAGTTTGTAAAATCGCACTTTCACGTAAAGCTTCTAAAATGACACCTTTACGTTTTTGTAAATCTTCTTTTTCTGTATCGTAATAATTCCGCAACGCTTCCAGAACTTGAAGAAAACCCGCACGACCATATCGAGGTTCAATGGGGAAATATGTACCCGCGTAAAATGGAACCAAATCATCAGGAGAGAGAAATACATTTAAAGGCCAGCCACCGCTACCAGTCATCATTTGTAATGATTGCATGTAGATGCTATCAATGTCGGGACGTTCTTCGCGATCTACTTTGATAGGGAGAAAATTGGCATTGAGATATTGAGCGATCGCATCATCCGAAAAAGCCTCGCCTTCCATGACAGTACACCAATGGCAACTTGAATAACCGATGGAGAGAAATATAGGTTTATCCTGTGCCTTTGCGGTGGAAAGCGCTTCATCGCACCAGTACCACCAATCAATCGGATTCTCGGCATGTTTACGAAGATAGAGACTCTTTGCTGACTCTAGGCGATTAGTCATGATTTTGATGCACTTGAAAAAGCCTTCTTGCCCAGTCTAACTAAATCCCGCACCCTATCTCAAGTTCAATCAAAATTTCTGCCGAATGATATAGATTTTTGGATTTTAGATTTTGGATTTTGGATACATTCGCTGTCGCTCAGTACAAGCTTTGGATTTTAGACTTTAGATTTTGGATTTTAGATTGAAATATTCTAATTTCTAATTCCTGACTTCCTGATTCCCTGATTCCCTGATTCCCTGATTCCCTGATTCCTGATTTCTAATTCCCTAATTCCTGACTTCCTGATTCCTGATTCCCTGATTTCTAATTCCTGACTTCCTGATTCCCTGATTGCTGATTCCCTAATTCCTGATTCCTGACTTCCTGATTCGTTGTTGCGATATTCCTCCAGAACCTTGCGCGATCGTGCCAAGCACACCCTTTACCGCGATGGTACTTTGTACCCGCCTGATGGCGATCGCATTCGGTGTTTTGACCAACGATGGCAAACCATTACTGGGAATCGTACTATTTGAGCTAACAGAAAATACAAGGTGGAGCAAAAAAGTAAGAATAGCAGCTTGTATTAATTTGTCCAACATGGCTTCTCTCTCTAAGTGATAGCAGGCAAAGTGAGATTACTTGCATTGGATGCACCTCATAATGTGTAAATACCCCTTTGGGATGATTCTATCCGGAAGCTGAGAGTAAAAATGCGGACAAAATTACAATTACCTAACTAAATCTAATCAGATATTAAAGATTGGACATTGGTTAGCCATTAAAAACAAAGAACAAAAGACGAAAAATAAGGGTAAAAAACACATGTTCGGTTAACTGGACAGCACAAGAGCGCCGAAATAGATAAAATGTACCTAAAATCACTAGTTTTAGCTGCATGATTCCTATCGTTATTGAACAATCGGGTCGAGGCGAACGTGCCTTTGATATTTATTCGCGGCTGTTACGCGAACGCATTATTTTTTGGGGCAACCGATTGATAGCAGTGTAGCTAACCTGATTGTTGCTCAACTTCTATTTTTAGATGCCGACGATCCAGAGAAAGACATTTATATGTACATCAATTCTCCTGGTGGTTCGGTGACTGCTGGTATGGGAATTTTCGATACGATGAAATACATTCGCGCGGATGTATGTACCATTTGCACCGGACTGGCGGCAAGTATGGGTGCGTTCCTCCTCAGCGCTGGCGCTAAAGGTAAGCGGATGAGCCTTCCTCATTCGCGGATTATGATTCACCAACCTTTAGGTGGGGCACAGGGACAAGCAACCGATATTGAAATTCAAGCTAAAGAAATTCTCTATCACAAGCGTAGGTTGAATGAATATTTAGCCGACCATACCGGACAACCCTTTGAAAAGATAGTCGAAGATACCGAACGCGATTTCTTTATGTCTCCCGAAGAAGCTCAAGGATACGGTTTAATTGACCAAGTAATCGATCGCCATGCTGCGGGTAGCCGTCCAATGGCTATCGTTTAGCCGATTACCAACTAAAACATATCTTTCAATGTCCCCGGTTTCTTTCGAGAAGTCGGGGTTATTAATGCTAAGTTTGCTAGTTATGGATGAAAACTAACCGCTTTACAGCGATACTCCGGAGGAGTCGCTACGCGATGTTCCTGAAGGGAACCGCGCAAAGCGCGATCGCAACAATTCTCTAACTGCAAATATTGAACATCATGTCAATTAGTAATATCAAGTAATTATTTTTGTTTTATTGTTAGATATATCGCCTTTAACTTATCAATACACGCAATTGTCGTAACTTAAATACATAAAAATCACTTTTTATATGAAGTTATATTATTCTAATAAAATTAATTCTCAATTATTTAACGCAATTAGAGCGTTTGACAATAGACAAAAAAGTGGTAACATTTTACTAGCCTTAAAGTGTGGGTAGCTTTGGCTATGTTTTGATTTTTTGCAAGTGAGTAAAATTAGAACCTCTTCAATCTAAATTAAAGCTAAACCTAATTTAAGTTCAACAAATATTAATAAACTTCCAAAATAGTAAAAGACCCCAAATTAGGGGCATATCCATAATTTTAAGGGATTTGCTTGTTAGTAATGTAGGAATCGAGCAAGCACAATTATCATCGCTGCGTGACGCTACAAGTCTTAAAAAAACTGAAATATAAAAAATATTAAGTAATATGTTTAATTATGTTTAAAATCTATTTCTAATTACATTTTATGATAAAAGCAATGATTCTTGAAATATAAGTATTTGTCAGTAAATACTTGGTAAAAGGCTAAAAACTATGCAATAGATACAGATAGAATATTAGATATATATAAAGACTCCTTCTCAATCCTTCTGGAATTAAAAACATATAAAACACATGGATAAGCGCTTCTTTAACATTTTTGGACTTACTGAAGAACAAGCGATCGCAATTATAGACACTCCACTCGACCAACTCGAAGACCCCTCGGAGAAATACATTGCAGTTTCCCATTTGATTAATTTTCCCACCGAACAATCGATTGCAGCTTTAATTCGTGCCATCGAAACCAGCAACCCCGAAGAACTTGACGAAAGAATTGTTCGACGCAAAGCAGTGGAAAGTTTGGGACGATTGCAAGCCACATCAGCATTACCCGTCATCCAAAAATGTCTCCAAGATGATGATATTTATACCGTTGAAAATGCCGTCTGGGCAATCGGGGAAATTGGTGTAAAAGAACCAGAAGTTCTGGAAGATGTAGCGCAATTACTCGATAAAGAAGGGCAAATTCATCGAATAATTATTCATACACTTGCTAACGCTGACTACAAACCCGCATTGGCACGAGTTAAAAAATTTACCAAAGCACCCGACGAACCAACTCGCAGTGCAGCGATCGCAACAGTTTGTAGATTCACAGGGGATTATACGGAAATCTCGAAAGTAATGGCGTTATTGCAAAGTTCAAACATCAATGCACGTCGGGGTTGTATCCAAGATTTAATCGATTCCCGTTATTACAAAGCAATCCCTAATATCGCAAAATGTCCGGTTTCCTTAGTGTTTCGTTTGCGTGCTTTGCGAATGCTAGCAGATGGGGGAGTTAGGAATGGAGAAATCAGCTTTGCAGAGATTCAACCATCTTTAGAACAAGTGTTGCGGGATAATCCCCAAGATTTAGATTTAGTCCATGAATATGACGTAATACCCGTACTCAACTTTGCCATTGAAGAACTCTACGAAACCGACTTTGGCAGATGCTATTTAGCTACAAAAACCTTAGTGGAAGCTTACCCCCAAGAAGCACCAGCAGCATTGATGACAACTTATGCAGATCGAGCATTTAATGATTATGGCGCTCACTACCACGTAATCAAAACACTAGGCTGGTTGAAGTACACACCTGCTTATGAATTATTGGTAGAAAACCTCCACAATCGCGAACCCCAATTTCAAAAATCCCGTGGAGCATGTGCGATCGCTCTCGGAGAATTAGGAGATAAACGTGCCATTCCCGAATTAATCAACTGCTTAAAAAGTCCAATTTGGGATTTAAAATACGCTGTTTTAATGGCATTAGAGAAGCTTGGAGATACAACAGGTCAAGAAATAGCCGCAAATGACCCAGACTGGTTGATTCAAACCAAAGCAACCACTTAGGTGATTTCTCAAAATAATCTTACCAATTAAAGAGGGCGTAGCTTGCGACTGCGGAGCAGTAACGTATTAAATTATCGAGTGATTAGTAGAACAGAAAAACAAGATCGATACAGATGCATTATGGTGAAACCTCTATGAAGAAGCAAATTTGCGTTAATATAGTTGCAAAAATACCGAGTCATCATGACGGTAAAATTGCAACCAAAACAATACACAAAGCCATCAGGTTTCGTCCAATTTTTGACTACTTTGCTGCTTTTTGGTCAAGTTTGGCTGCGTTTCGTCCAGGGAAAAACTTGCGATCGCAAAATCATGGAACACATGGTAACCGCAGGACCAAAATCATTATCACCAGTTTTACTTGTGAATGGTTTTGCTGGGATGATTTTTACAATCCAAACAGCACAAGAATTAATTAAATTTGGTGCTGTAGATACCGTGGGAGGAGCTTTTGCCCTAGCATTTTGTCGAGAATTAGCCCCTATTTTAACAGCAAGTATTATCGCTGGACAAGTCGGTTCTGCATTCGCTGCGGAGATAGGTGCAATGCAAGTCAGCGAACAAATAGATGCACTTTATATGTTGCGAACTGACCCAATTAATTATTTAGTTGTTCCGAGAGTTATTGCTTGCTGTATCATGGTTCCCATCGCCACAATGTTTGCTTTAGTAGTAGGTGTATTAGGTGGGATTTTTATTGGAGTCCAGTTTTATCAAATAGCACCAGAAGTATTTTTAGAATCAATTCGAGAATTTTTACTTCCATCAGACTTGTTAGTTATAGTTATCAAATCTTTCCTATTTGGAATTATGATTGCAGTTAATAGTTGCAATTGGGGACTCAGCACAAAAGGAGGAGTCAAGCAAGTTGGAGAATCAGCAACAGCAGCAGTTGTCAGTTCTTGGGTTGCCATTTTTATCATTGATTTCTTTCTCTCATTACTATTTTTTGAAAAACCAATATTCTAAAGCAGTCAGGATATTACAATATCTACCTTTATACAGAGGTATTAATCTATCAATCGGTATCTATACATAGTTCGTAGTCTTGATAAACTCAAAACATCGACCCAAATGCGTAAATCTTCTCAAGAGTATAATTATGGCAGACGAAATTAAAACTAACCCTGCGGTAGCTTCAACCCATGATGCACAATTACTAGCCGAAAATATCGTAGCTGGTGAAGGAAAAGCACCGAATGTTGACTTTGAAGCAGACTATGCAGCAGCACAGGAAATGAGTGTTAGTGAAGTTGCGAAAACACCAGAAGGTGCAAAATTAGCAGAAGAAGCAGTTGCACCAAAATATGAAATCACCCAACCCGAAGAAACAGAAACCGTAGCAGTTGAAACCGGAAATCGTGATGATTTTATGGATATGGCAAACGAAATTTCCGGTAATGAAGCTGTTACAAGTGTTGACGACGACTTGATCAAAAAAGCATTAGAAATGGGTCAACCCGGCAAATAATCACAAATATAAGAATCCGGTTTGATTTTTAAAAACATAGGTAGATACATACGGTGCGTTAGCTGTTTTCGTAACGCACCAAACCTTCGATTATCGGTTACGAACTCAGTTCTAACACACCCGAAAATACTTAATCAGAGTAAGCGTAAACTTCACCAACAAAAATTAAATATTAATTCGCTAGAAAGATAAATACATTATATAAAGACGCAGTTAACAAGTGAGTCTTTGATCGATTGAATCCTTACTTAATCATATGTCTGAATCACATCTAATAATTCATCAGGATGATTAATCAGAAAATCAGGTTTTTGTCGCGATAAAATATCATAAGAATTAAAACCCCAAGTTACCGCAACAACTTGGATATTTGCTTTCTTCGATGCTTCAACATCACGTGTTTCATCTCCCACATAAATAACTTCTTGTAGCTTGATTTGTTTTTGCCGCAAGACATTATTAATTATTGTCGTCTTTCCAAAAATAGTCACACCAGAGTATACAAACTCAAATAAATCGTCCATTTGATTTATTTTTAAAAACTCGCTCACATTATCCTGCGAATTAGACGTAATAATTCCCAATCTGTGAGCTTTACTTTTTAATTCCGTAAGTGCTTCCTTAATCCCATCAATCGGTTTTAATTCGGGAATTTTATCTTTTAGTTCAGATTTAACTTTTTTGACTAAAAAAGGAATTTTAAAAACTGAAATACCAGAATAACTAATAATTTCCCTTGATGTAAGATTTCTTAATATAGCTAATTCTTCAGGTGTAATTTGAATATAGCCAAACTCTACAGCTAAACGATTCGCAACATTTACAAGTGCATCCACAGTATCCGCTATCGTACCATCAAAATCAAAGATAATCACTTTCTTCGTCATGCTTTTGCCTGGATGCTTCAAGATTTGCACGTGCATTCCTTCTTAACATTTCTGGCTTAATTCGCCTCATCGCTGATGCTGGAAATTGTTTATCCCACTCCTCATCTGAGATTGCCGCTAATTCTACCAATTTAGGAGATAAATTCCCAGCATACGGTTCAAATTCTGACACATTTGTTGCTTTTGCAAAACGTTGATTCCAAGGACATACATCTTGGCAAATGTCACAACCTGCTACCCAACCCTGTAAATTCGATTTAATGGCTTCAGGTAATTCTTCGTTACGATTTTCGATTGTATGGTAAGCGATACAACGATTCGCATCTACAACCCCCGGAGAAGCGATCGCATCGGTAGGACATGCATCAAGACAACGGGTACAAGTTCCGCAATGCTCGCTATGGGGTCGATCGGGGACTAATTCTAAATTCGTTACCACCTCCCCCAAAAAAACCCACGAACCATACTCCCGTGTAATTACATTACCATTCTTGGCAATCCAACCAATCCCTGCCCTTTGTGCCCAAACTTTATCCTGCACTGGTCCCGTATCCGCATAATACCGCGCCTTGACTCCATCCGAAAGCAATTCTAACCAACTACTGAGCGTTTTCAACTTCTTGTGCATCACTTTATGGTAGTCTCGTCCCCAAGCATAACGCGATATTTTCCCATACTCTTCGCCTTCAGGACGCTGATGCTGAGTATAATAATTGAGCGCTACACACACAAGCGATCGCACGGACGGCATAACTAATTTGATATCCTGACGCTTCGGGTTTGCCATCCATTGCATATCGGCTTGATAACCCAATGTCAACCAGGTTTGCAACCTCTGCACTGCTTGCGTTTCCATCCCATCCGTTGTTGCAATCCCTACCCGATGAAAACCTAATTCTAAGGCTTTTTCCTTAACTTCACTGCTGCTGACTCTAGGTAATTGATTCATTTCGCTTAGTTTAAATGTTGCCAAATCAGCTGAAACTGGATTGTACGCCATATAGCCAATATAACCAAATATTTAAATTTTTTTATTTTGACTTGCGGATTGATTTATCAACATTTTGTCAAAGATATATACACAAGATTAAATCAAAGACGATTTACATCAGTTTTTTGCACAAAGCCATTCTCATACTACTGTCAACTACAGCAAAGATGCTTTGTCAGTAATTATTAAGTACATCTTAGGAACGATTTATCTAATTAAGTTATAAGTTAAAAATAATGAGTAATGAGCGGTAAATAAACTTACTGGACAAGCTTTGTCATCGCAATTTGCAGTTGTTGAAACAAGCGAATTATAACCAAATAGTTGAAAATTTTACATAACTCGGATTATTTTACCAACTTAACTTATTACAAATTGAGAATCATATTTAGGTAAATGTATGACTAATACTGAATCTATTAATAACTTTACTTCTACTTTTACAACATCTGAATATCAAATCGAAGGAATTACAGAACCAATAATTTTACTTTACTTTAAAACCTTGAATGCAGGAGATTTTGCAGCAACAGTTGAATTGTTTGCAGAAGATGGAATCATGCATCCACCCTTTGAATCAGATATTACAGGACATAATGCAATTTTGAATTATCTCAACCAAGAAGCACAAGGAATAAAAGCTTATCCCCGTCAAGGAATCATTGAAGCATTAGAAAACAGACAATCTCAAGTTCAAGTCTCAGGAAAAGCAGAAACTTCCTGGTGTGGAGTTAACGTTACTTGGTTATTTATCTTAAACGAACAAAAAGAAATCCTTTACACGAAAATAAAACTGTTAGCTTCCCCACAAGAACTATTAAACCTGCGAAAATAAAATAGCTAGTAGGGGCAAACGGCTGTTTGCCCTCATTTATTTGCACTCATTTATTTGCCCTCATTTATTTGCCCTCATTTATTTGCCCTCATTTATTTGCCCATATTTATTTGCCCTTATTTGTATTATCAATAAATATCAAAATCAATAACCTACATCATCGCAGTCACTTAATAGAGCGATCGCACCAAAAAAAAACTCCCAAATAGTAGCCCATATCAAAAAAGAAGCTCCTAAGTTTTGCGTTTAGGAGCCTGCATAAACAATAATTAGTAGTCTGACTAGCTACCGTTTCAATAATTAATTAACAGTAACCATAAATCAAACAAATTTAGCAAATTGTATTAATCTTATTTACATTACTAAATATTTGATTTTAATTGGATTCAGAACGATAGCCAAAAAATCTTTTTTTTTGGTCTCGGTTTATTAAAACTCGAATTTTTAAATGAGTTTCTAGTCCGCTTTCGGAAAGTGCTGTCATCAAATTTCCAGAAATAACAGACTATTAAGAAGCAGTTTCAGGTAAAGTAGTTTCCAGCTTTAAGCAATTACCACCATTAACCTGTAATTGGTACTCAACTTTATCCATTAATCGATTCATAATCAGCCAACCATAACCACCTTCCTGCTTATCAGCAGGGCTAGGGGCAAAGTATTCAGAGAGGTCAAAGCCATCACCACGATCCCAAATTTCTAAAGCAATTTCTCGTTGTTCGAGGTGCAAACGGATTAAAATGGGAGCATTTGGTTGGTCTCTATGAGCGTGACGAACAGCATTTGAATAGGCTTCAACTAATACTAGCCGTAAACGATTTGATTGCTTTGACCAATCAACCGATTGTCCCAATTCAACTTTGAGAGAGCCTAGCAGCCACTCCTCAACGATCGCTAAAAACTTCAGGTCACTTGGTACATGAAGCTCTGTTTTCATCATTTACAAAACCTCCAAGGCAAGTATAGTTTGGTCATCTTCTTGAGTCTCCGTATCTGCTTGGATATGAGCTAGTAAATTGTCAAGACACAGAGGTTTTTTTTGCTTTTGCAGTAGTTTCCATAAACCATCTTGCTTGAGCATCGAACTATCAAACATTGCCTCTGTAATGCCATCACTAGCTAGTAGTAGTGTATCTCCAGGGGCAAGCAACACTTGACCAGATTTTGCCTGCCATTTTGGTAAAATTCCCAAAGGTACTCCACGTGTTTCTAGATACTGCGGTTCTTCGGAACTACTGGCATGGCTAGACCAGAGTAGGGGATAAACATGACCTGCATTGGCGTAAACTAGTTCATTGCTTGCGGGAGTGTAACGCGCTAAAACCAAGGTAATGAAGTAATTATTACTGATCAAATCATCGCATAAAGCATGATTGAGGTTTTGCATCACCACATTTGGCATTGCGGGTGTTTCTTGGGATAGTTCGCGACGTAAAACAGATATTGCACTAGCCATAAATAAGGCTGCGGGAACACCTTTACCGGAAACATCCCCAACTGCTACCCATAAATCACCTTTAGGATGGACAAATACCTCAAAAAAATCCCCTCCAACTTCCCGTGCAGGTAGGCAGCAGGCTTGGATTTTGGCATTATTGATTTGTGGTAATTCTTGCCGCAGGAGATTGTTTTGGATTTGACGAGCAACTTCCAACTCCAGGTGAATTTGCTCTTGTTTTTCTTGGAGTCGTTGATAGATTTTGGCTTGGGAAAGCGCGAGTGCTGCTTGCTCGGAAACACCTGCAATTAACTGAATGTCTTCTTCTTTCCAGGGGCGATCGCGCCGATATTGGCATAAAGTCAATACAGCGAGTAGTTGCTGCTGGTAAATTAGCGGGACAACAAGTTGATAGCAAGGATAGCTTTCGTCCCAAGTATCGCTCAGTTGGTAGTGCCGAGTTGCCAAAACTTTATTAATTAAAGCTTCTGGCTCTATCGGATAACCTATCTTACCCGACTTCGAGTCTTGGTAAGAAAATTCATCGAGTGTAATGCGATCGCTCTCCACCGGACGTAAAAAGCAATAAGTCGCATCAAAACTCTGTCCCAGGGTAGCTACAATTTTTTGCAGCATACTGCGATAATCAAGGGACTCGCGAATAGCCGTAGTCACTGCATTAAATAGAGATTCCCGCCGCAAAGCACGGCGTAATTCCTGAGTACGTTTCTTGACAACACGATAGGTATCAGCAGCCTGTTCCACAACATCTCGGAGACGGTCGGGTTTCCAAGGTTTAGTAATATACTTGAATACCTGACCCGAATTAATCGCATCAACCAAATCTTCGACATCAGTAAAACCAGTCAGCAAAATCCGAATTGTATCGGGAAAACGCTCAACCGTTAGACTCAAAAGCTCAGTACCGTTCATCTCAGGCATTCTTTGGTCTGAGATAATTACAGCCATTTCGCCTTCTTTTTCAAGAATGTCGATCGCACTCAGGGCATTACTAGCTTTGTGAACTTGAAAATCTCGCCGAAAAGTACGGTAGAGTAATTCTAGGTTATCCGGTTCATCATCTACCACCATCAGCTTTAATTTTTCTAACCCTGTATCAGTCATACTTGACTTTAGTCTCGTACTTGTTTGAAGACGATATAGTCCCAAATATAAAATCTAAGACCATCATGCCCAGTCTGCAAAAAATAAAAAAGAATCCAGAATCAAGAAGCAGAATGAACAAGGTAAGGATTTATACGATTATTTTTAACGTATAACTGATTTGAGATAGGGTGGTAAGCCCTCTCAAACCCAGCTTTCACCCCATAATCCCCAATTACATTCTCATTCCCAAATACTGTATTCTATCTCGATGAATTACATCCTTATTTACAGAATACCCAGTTTTAACACCAGAATTTAAAAAAATTTTGCAATTTTATTTTATACCTTGATGTATTTATATATACAGTAACTGTTAACCCACCAAGCCAGAGCGTAAAGCCCGAACAGCAGCTTGGGTACGGTCATCCGCACATAACTTATTTAATATATTACGGACATGAGTTTTCACAGTGCCGACTGTAATATAAAGTCTTTCGGCAATAATGGCATTGCTACAACCTTCCACAATCAACTGCAAAACCTCTAATTCGCGTTCGGTGAGAGTGTAGGGTTCAATCGTATCCTCTGGCTCTGCCCCATTAGAAGTTTTGTGTCCAGATTTAGCTTCAGTAGTGGCACTTTCCGATTTGGGGGGATTTTGTTGGGCTTGCTGAAGAACAATTCGAGCGATCGCAGGGTCAATCCAAGCATTACCATTATAAGTAACGCGGACAGCTTCTAATAAATTATCGTACTTGGTATCCTTCATACAGTAAGAATCCGCACCAGCCGCAAAAGCCGCAAGCACAGCTTCCTTATTGTCGCGCAGCGTCAGAATTAATACTTTAGTTCCGCTTAAATCCTCAGCACCAGTCATTGATTTCACCTCACGTGTCAGTTCGATTCCATCTTTGTCCGGCAAACCAATATCGACAATAGCAACATCTGGATGTAAAGCATTTAACAACTTGAGTCCATCGGCAGCATTTGCAGCTTCTCCAACAATTTCAATTTCGTCCCTTTGCTGTAACGCAGTCCGGATACCCACACGGGTGAGGTCATGATCTTCAATTAGAGCAATACGCATTTTACTCATCATGTTTCTCGGTAACTTTGGACACTCATGGTTAGAAACTAATTAAGCCTATTCACCTTTTTTATTGGCTAGTTATCTATCCAATCTCCCGCTTAAAATCAGAAGAAAGTGAAAATTGATTAGCGTCTGTCTCACTATTGACAGTGAGATCGAGTTTACGAATAAAGTCATACAAGATGTCATTTCCAGCATCTTTACAAAACTAAAAAATCCAGTTTCCCAGTCAAGTCAACAACAGGAAACTTCTACTTCGTAGCTTTTACTTTTAGTATGAGCTTCGACTTTGAAATCTGAAGTCAAACCTGAAGCCAAACTTCAAGAAAGGATTATTTTAACTCTTAAAACAGCACCTTCTATTAAATTTAGTCTAATTCTGTCATTCCCCGTTAAGATACACAGACAAATACAGTTTCTAACCTCAAGCCAAATCAAACAAATATTTATTTGTAGTGAATTTTAGCCTATATTTACAGTGAAAAATAATTACTGTGATACAACTTTGACAATAAAAAATATTTTTACTGAGATAAATTACGTAGTTAGCTCAAGTTAAGAAGTAAAATAAATTGGCTCTTCATTACTTGTTGTATTAAACCCGGATTTCTCACCACGGCTCTCAAAGCCCTATAAAACCAAGATTTATGCGTTTCGCACTGTTCCAAAATTTTACCTAAAAAAATGCCCGAAATCCAACTTGGGTAAAGATGATGGCGAATGCGATACGTCTTTGACGTTAAGCTCTGTTTATCGCTTTGCTTGTGAGAAATGCGGGTTAAACACGTCTATAAACAAGCCTAAAACCATTGCCGAGCAATAAAAATAGCCATTTTAACGCTTCGTTTGAGGTTGAGTTATGAAATTGAGGCTATAAGTATCTGTAAACTTTGATTTTAAAGCCAAATTATAGACTTTAATTAATAACTCAGCATCACATCTACTGAAGAACCAATAAATTAATTTATTCAGCACATCATTTTTATCCAAATTACCTAAATTTTAGCAACAGTAATAAGAAAATAAAAATTGTTACAAATAAGACTCATGACATTAGGAACAAATTTGATAAACTAGCTTCGTTAGAGTATGGTGTGAGGCTAATTAAAAATAGGCTTATGTCTAATCCGCCTAAATTATTTTCAGTATTAGGGTTACCAGTTCACGTTATGACGAATTACCCCAACTGGTTATTAGAACGCGTGCAATCAGGTCAAGGAGCGCATGTAGTCACGCTCAACGCGGAAATGACGATGCAGGCAGAACAAAATAAACCCCTTGCTGATGTGATTCGCAATGCCGAGCTAGTCATTCCTGATGGTGCAGGGGTAGTTTTGTACTTGCGATTGCTGTTACAGCAGAATGTCCAACGTGCCCCTGGGATCGAACTTGCAGAAAACTTACTACAGAGTATAGAGCGATCGCACTCCACAGCTAAGGTATTTTTCTACGGTGGAGCTCCTGGAGTGGCACAAAAAGCCGCAGAGTATTGGCAGCAGCAAGCATCAGAATTACAAATAGTAGGCACAAATTCTGGCTATCACTCATCAGAGGAAGAACAAAACTTAAAACAAACCCTTGTCCAGATTCAGCCTCAAGTAATTTTGGTTGGCTTAGGAGTTCCCCGTCAAGAAATGTGGATTGCCCAAAATCGCCATTTGTGTCCGCAAGCAATTTGGATCGGTGTTGGTGGCAGTTTTGACATTTGGTCGGGCACTAAAACCCGTGCCCCAGCTTGGTTAGGCAACAACAATTTAGAGTGGTTATATCGATTGTACCAAGAACCTTGGCGTTGGAAACGAATGCTAGCTTTACCTGAATTTGCCTGGAAGGCAATAGTATATTCGGTAACAGGTAAAGATGTAGTTGTTCATTAATTTGGCTAAGGGCGAACAACCTCAAATATTATAAGGGCGAACGGTTGTTCGCCCCTACTAATTCTGGAATATCCCAATCCTGAATTAAATTTACAAAAACTTGATATTTTTTGGCTTTGCTTGGGAATCCTTACTTTGTGAGGATTTTTTATCTCATTACCCAAAATCAGCAATGCCAGTTTTAACAAAAAAATCAAAAAACGAACCAATTTCCAATCAAGCCGTTATTGGGCAAGAACACCAAACACCAAATCCTAACGGTGATACTACGGTGATGGTGCAGTTGCGTAATGTGACAAAAGATTATCAGAGCGATCGCGTAGCGACTTCTCCGGAGTATGGCAATGCTTTAGTAGATGTCAATCTAGAGGTTAAGAGGGGAGAGTTTTTGTTTATCACTGGACCAAGTGGTTCTGGTAAATCTACACTTTTAAAATTGCTCTATGGTGAAGAGTCAACCACCTGTGGCGAAGTTGTAGTTGATGAGTTTAATCTTACAGGTTTACGTGGGGATCGATTATCTCTACTTCGACGACGTATAGGTATTGTTTTTCAAGATTATAAATTAATCCCCCAACGGACAGTAGCAGAAAATATTGCCGTGGTTCTGCAAGCACAAGGTTACACTCGTAAAGAAATTCAAAGACGTTTAGAACCAACCTTAAAACTTGTTGGATTGCTGGCAAAAGCTGCTTGCTTTCCCAGTCAGCTTTCTGGCGGTGAACAACAAAGGGTGAGTATTGCCCGTGCTATTGTCAGTACACCACCATTAATTTTGGCTGATGAACCAACCGGGAATCTCGATCCGGACAATTCTTGGCAAGTGATACAAATATTCAGAAAGCTAAATACTTTTGGTGCAACGGTAATTGTCACAACTCACGACGAGCAATTAGTGCGTCGGTGTAATCATCGAGTCGTTCAGATGCGTGATGGAAAAATTTTATAGAGATTGGGCATTGGGCATTGGGCATTGGGCATTGGGCATTG
>JAAUPE010000233.1 GCA_012034595.1 Calothrix sp. CSU_2_0
GGAGGCAGAAGGCAGGAGGTAGAAGGCAGGAGGTAGAAGGCAGGAGGTAGAAGGCAGAAGGCAGAAGGCAGAAGGTAGAAAGAAGAAAATTGTTTTTGCCCAATCGTTTCTCATCCAATCCCCAATCCCCAATCCCCAATCCCCAATTCCCAATCCCCAATACGCAGTGTATTAATTACATTTTCCTCCGTAGAAAATTAAAACCGGAATGTTGCCCGCATTGCCCCGACTATCAATGTGTCGTTATCACTATTGTGATTGGGGTTGAGAATCACAAATAAACCCGGAGTCAAAGCGATGTTGTCGTTGATTTGGGCACGATAGAAAAGTTCTAAATGTAACGATGTATCTTCCCGTCCACCTTTACCACCACCTGTATCGAAATCGGGAATGGCAAAATTAGGCAAATTGTAACCACTGGGTAAGGTACTTGATGTGATTTTGGGAGGTTGTCCCACAATCAAACCCCCCAAATTACCGGGATGGAAAAGATTGGGTAATGCCGCAAATACAGCCCAATTAGTGGTTTCGACTGTACCAGAAAGGTTAGTCGGATTGGAAGAAGTCCAACCACCCCAACCGCCTAATTGTAAGTTAGGATTGACCCGCCAGGCGACTGTTGCGCCAACTGCGTGGGTATCAAAAGTTGTTTGTGGTGCAAAAGGTGAAACTAACTGAGTGTCACCAATACCCGTGCGAAGATTACCATCGGGTGAATGGTTGAAAAGATAATGAACTCCCACATCAACATTGTTTGTAGGTGCTACAGTCAGTTGTGCCCCTGCGGTATAGTTACCCCCAAACAACCCACCAGCATTAATATCACCGGGAAAATTAGCTATTTGGGCACTATAGACAGCTTGTAGAGAAATGCGATCGCTCATTTGCCAATCGAAACCAACACCACTAGTACCGCTACCAATCGCCAAAATTGGGTTACGCTGTCCAAATAGGGAAATTGCCCCATCCCCTGAACCTTCTAGGGGATTAATACCACGAAAAGTATTAACTGGGTTAACTCCTGCGGTTCCCACCACAACACCTAAGTTATCGGAAACAGGAAAACGATAGGATAATTCATTCAAATAAACATTATTATTGCCAGTATCCGATTCAAAACCTAATCTACCCATATTTGTAGATACAGCTTGGGTTGATGAACCTAAATTACCTGCCGCAAGTCCAGTTAAAAGTAAATCCCGTCCAGTAAATGAAGTTGCTAAGGTCAATTGACTGCTACTTGTAAACGTCAAATTAGTTTCTGCCTTCCGTGGTGTTTCCTCACCTCGATACAAATAGACATTACCCTCATTTGTTCCCTGGATGCTAAATATTGCCTGTCCGTAAAGCTTGGTTGTTGTCGAAAATTGATTTGCTTCAAGTTCTCCTGTTCGTTCCTCCAAATTATTTAATCGTGCTTGAATCACTTTAAGTTCCGCTTGAAACTCAGCTTGCAAGCGTTGTAATGTGATTAAATCTTCTTGTTTTGCCACATTTTCTTTATTAGTTGCAATTAGCTCGTTGATTTTATCCATACAAGCATTCAATCCCGCAGCAAATTCATAGCGGGACATGGCACGATTTCCCTTGAATGTTCCATCTGGATACCCAGCAACGCAACCATAGCGCTCCACCAAAGACTGTAAAGCACTAAAAGCCCAATTAGAAGAATCCACATCCTCCAACTGCGACACAGATGTTACTTCTGACATCCCATCTGTAGATGTTGAATCAAGCATTTCCGGAGGGGAAACCGTGGGAAGTTGAGAATTAGTTACAGACAATTCGTCAGGTTGTTTGGATGAATCACGTAGAGACGACCCGATGGGTCGTCTAGATAAATTAAGATTGAGTACAGACGATCCAATTCGTTGTTTAGATAAAAATGAAGAATTAGAAGTAAGAGAAGAAAAATCATTTTCCCCTATTTCCCGCTTATTTTTGATTTTATTTAATATATTTTTCTGCTCCTTTGTTAGTTCCGATGTTAGTTCAGAGATGACAGGTTTGGAACTCATTTCAGGGAGCGTTAACTCAGGTGGTGCGACACTTGCGGAAGAAGTTGCTGTAGTATTTTCTATTTTTTTTGGAGAGGAAGCTGCTGTTGTTTGCCCTTTCTTCTCTTGACTAAATTCTCCCGTGCTGTCTGGCTGAATTGCTGGCTCTTCCGGTAATTCTGACAGCGTTGGTTGCCCTGCCGTTAATATGCCCGCCATCAGCAGACCAATATCGCTCATTGTATTCCTGTTTACTACTATCAATAGTCATTTAGACAGGAAAATTAATTAGAGTCAGGATTATTTAGTTATTGACACGGTATAAAAATTACTAATTAAAAATGCTCTCTGTGATTTTACTTAAGCACGCCATCCGGAATTTTTCGTAATTAGTTTTACCGAAAAATTGGGTACAAAGCCCCGTCCTTAATTTATTTCTTGGTAAATTCCAGAAGATAAAATATTCCCACCATCGAGTTACCAATTTTAACAGTAATAAGGGCGGGAAAATCCCACCCCTACAAGATGCTACACCGTCACCTTTTCCAATATCAACTTAGAACGTTTCACATTTTCGGGAATCGCAACGGGATAATCACCAGTAAAACAAGCCGAACAAAAATTATTAGTATCTTCCTGGGTTTCTTCTAACATCCCTTCCCAACTCAAATAAGCTAAACTATCCACTTCCAATTGTTGGGCGATTTCGTCAACTGACATTCGTGCAGCAATTAGCTGGTCTTGAGAATCCGTATCAATACCGTAAAAACACGGATGGGTAACAGGTGGTGAAGAAATTCGCATGTGAACTTCAGCCGCACCAGCATCACGCAGCGCTTTGACTAATTTGCGGCTTGTGGTTCCCCTTACTATCGAGTCATCGATAATTATCACCTTTTTTCCCACTAGCACATCTTTAAGTGGGTTCAACTTCATTCGGATACCTAATTCCCGCATCGCTTGGGTTGGTTGAATAAAAGTACGTCCGACGTAACGGTTTTTAATCAACCCCTCAGCGTAGGTGACACCTGACGCTTGCGAATAACCGATCGCAGCTGGAATGCCCGAATCTGGGACACCAAATACAATATCCGCATCCACAGCCGATTCTTGAGCAAGTCTCCGTCCCAAGCGCATCCGATAGCTATACAGTGTCTCGTTATGCATTAAGCTGTCAGGACGGGCAAAGTATATCATCTCAAAAACACACAGCTTTCTTTCTGGCTGTTTGCTCCAATGGTATGATGCGATGCCGGCTTCAGTAATCCAAACCATTTCACCAGGTTCTACATCCCGCAGATAATCCGCACCAATAATATCCAAACCACAAGTTTCCGAAGCCAAGACGTAGCGAACTGGATTTTCGCCAATAGTACCAATAACGAGGGGGCGAATCCCATTTGGGTCGCGTACACCCATAATACCCACAGGAGTACCAATTACCAAGCTAAATGCGCCTTTACAACGATGGAATGCCTGAATTGCTGCTTCTTGCCAGTCTGCTCCGGCGTTGATTTGTTGCGCGATCGCATAAGCTATCATCTCGGAATCGGTTGTCGTCACCAAGTTGATATTATCCTTCACCAACTCTTCGCGCAATTGCACTGTATTGACTAAGTTTCCATTATGTGCAAGGGCAATATTGCCGAGTCGCGTTTCTACCACCGCAGGTTGAGCATTAACTTTACGGCTAGAACCAGTAGTCGAATAGCGATTATGACCGACACCAATCGTACCGGGTAATTGCTTCAACACCGTCTCATTAAAAATTTGGGACACCAAGCCCATGTCCTTGTGCAAATGAACCTTTTCACCCTCAAATGTGGCGATACCAGCCGATTCTTGACCCCGGTGTTGTAGTGCGTACAAACCGAAATAAGTGAGCTTGGCAACGTCTTCGCTAGGTGCATAGATACCAAAAACCCCACAAGCCTCCTCTGGCTTATCTGGTCTTTCTTCCTGATGATTGGGCTGATTTGAGTGAGAGTCTAAATCCAAAGTGGTGAAATGGTCGGGATTCATTGCTAGCTCTGCTCCTGATGCATGAGGGTGTAGAGTCACTGGTGATGAGGTCAAAATTTATGTCGCTGGATAGAAGTAGAAATCTTAAAAATTTCTTAACCGCTTATTAAAACAGTACCTTAAAACATGAGTAATTAGTCCTATAGTGATAAGGTATAAGTACAAAGTATGGATGCAATAAAGTGTACTTATAGCTAGCGTTCCAAAACTAATCGACGCTCGATCGCGTGGAAAAACTTATTTGATATTTCTTCAATCTTAACCTCGATTAAAGTTTGGTTATCATTTGTTGAAACCCGCAAACCATTGTCGAGATTACCAACTTTGCCAATTTTTTGCCATTGACAATCGAGATTTTCTGCAAGGAACTTTTCCCAAGTTTGCTGTTTTTCTGGGGATACAGAAACCAAAATTCTCGCACCACCTTCACCAAATAAAACTTCGTCCCAACGATAACTTGTATCTGCTGGTAAATCTGCTGGTAAATTTAAAGTGATTTCTGCACCTAGCTTGCTGCCAATAGAAGATTCTGCGATCGCAACAATTAAACCACCTTCGGCACAATCATGGGCGGAATTTACCAAACCTTGGGAAATTCCCTGACGACAAGCCTTTTGTACTCGACGTTCCAAATCGAAATCAACAATGGGAGGTTTGCCAGCAACAGTGTTGTGAATCGTTGCTAAATATTCGGATGCTCCCAATTCGATTTTAGATTTTGGATTGTGGATTTTGGATTGTACAGATAAACCTAACAAGTAAATAACATCACCCTCATTTTTCCAAGCTTGACCGCAAATTTTCGTCAAATCTGCAATTAAACCCACCATTCCCACAACCGGAGTTGGGTAAATTGGCTGAGTATTTCCCTGGGAATCGAGCGTTTCATTATACAAAGAAACATTTCCACCCGTCACAGGTGTCGCAAATTCGCGGCAAGCTACCGACAAACCCCGACAAGCTTCCGCTAACTGCCAATAACCAATTGGTTTTTCTGGACTACCAAAATTCAAGTTATCCGTCACAGCCACAGGTTCAGCACCCACACAAGATAAATTGCGTGCAGCCTCTGCCACAACAGCCTTTGCACCCTCATAAGGGTCAAGATAGACATAACGCGGGTTACAGTCCACAGTTGCCGCAACACCAGTGTGTATTTCCACATTATGACTTCGCGTCTCTCCAGATTCCAAAGGACGTAAGCGAATTACAGCCGCATCAGCCCCACCAGGAACCATCACCGTATTATTCTGAACTTGATAGTCGTATTGACGATAAATCCAACGTTTCGAGGCAATTGTTGGAGTATCGAGCAAAGTTAATAAAACATCGTTCCAACTTTGCAATTTGCCCTCAATTTCAATTCCCTTTGCGGAACAGTTAGGCAATAAATCGACTGTCCATTCCCAAGCTTTACGAGCATATTCCGGCGCTTCCTTCAGTACTTCTCGCTCATACAAAGGAGTATTTTCCGACAAAGCAGTTGCGGGAATTTCCGCAGCAATTTTCCCTTCAAAGAAAATTCTCACAATCGGTTCTGCAATCACAGTTCCCGCCACAACTGCTTGCAATCCCCAACGGTGGAAAATGTCGATTAATTCTTGCTCCCTTCCCTTGTGTGCGACAAATAACATCCGTTCCTGGGATTCAGAAAGCAAATATTCATAAGGCACCATTCCGTACTCACGCACGGGAATTTTATCTAAATCGAACTCAATCCCAACCCCACCTTTTGCAGCCATTTCCGATGTCGAACAAGTAATCCCAGCAGCACCCATATCCTGCGCTGCCACCACTGCACCCGTTTTAAAAGCCTCCAAACAAGCTTCAATTAGGGACTTTTCCAGAAATGGATCGCCAACTTGCACTGCTGGACGATTATCCATCGATTCACCACTAAGTTGGGCACTGGCAAAGCTGGCACCACCCATGCCATCACGTCCCGTTGTCGAACCCACGTATAATACGGGATTACCAAAGCCAGCAGCACCCGACTTCACAATTTCGGGTGTTTCCATCAATCCCAATGCCATGACATTAACTAGGGGATTTCCAGAATATGCGGGATCGAAATAAACTTCACCACCAACCGTCGGCACACCAACACTATTGCCGTAGTGAGAGATACCAGCAACTACTCCTTGGAAAAGTCTTTGGGTTCTCGAATCTTCTAATGAACCAAATCGCAGCGAATTTAATAGGGCGATGGGACGCGCACCCATTGTAAAAATATCTCTCAGTATGCCACCAACCCCTGTAGCTGCACCTTGAAATGGTTCAACTGCTGAGGGGTGGTTGTGGGATTCGATTTTAAATGCCAGTTGGAAGCCGTTGCCTAAGTCTACAACCCCAGCATTTTCACCAGGACCAACGAGAATGCGTTCGCGAAGCGCGCCGCAGGCATCGCCTGTGGTGGGAAACTGTTTTAATAATGGTCGAGAATTTTTATAACAGCAATGTTCCGACCACATAACACCAAACATGCCTAACTCCGCTTTGTTGGGATGGCGACCTAATCGTTTGACGATATCCTGGTATTCTTCGGGTTTGATGCCTTCTGATGCGATTTCCTGCGGAGAAAATGGAGGTTGTGAGGAGACGGTCATGTTAACAATGCACCAAGGGGACAGAGAAATATTCTATCGATTTCTGACACCTTCATGTGATGGACGCGCATATTTGATGTTCATCAAACTAGTTTATTGATGAAGTCACTTAACCATAGTGTTTTGACTTTCAAAAATATTTTGTGATTTGATAAAGCGATCGCAACTTCACTAAATACTTTGCCATCAAAGACATATTTTTATATAACCATATGCATATGAATTTATCAAGTCGCTGTAATACCCCTGCCTCAGCGCCTCGCAGGCAGGGGATGTAAAGCGGTTAAAAACTTAGCACTATGCAGACTCATATTGAGCGTTAGCGAAATTAAGTCTGTATAGTAGCTAAGTTTTTAACAATCATGGTATGTTATTTATGTGGATTTAAATTACATAAATGATCGTATTCGAGGCAAAACTTGAAGGACAGAACGAGCAGTATCGAGCGCTTGATGAAGCGATTAGAACTGCTCGTTTTGTGCGTAATAGTTGCCTGAGATACTGGATGGACAACAAGGACATTGGGCGTTACGACCTGAATAAATTCTGCGCTGTACTTGCGGCTAATACTGAGTTTTCTTGGGTATCCAAGCTAAATTCGATGGCTCGTCAATCCAGTGCTGAAAGGGCATGGTCTGCGATTGCTCGATTTTTCGATAACTGCAAAAAGTCTAAACCAGGGAAAAAGGGATTCCCAAAGTTTAAAAAAGAGCAAACGCACGGTTCTGTTGAGTACAAAACCTGTGGGTGGCGACTTGATGATGACCGCAAATACATCACTTTCACTGATGGATTTAAGGCAGGAACCTTTAAACTTTGGGGAACCCGTGACTTACACTTCTATCAACTCAAACAGTTTAAAAGAGTGCGAGTTGTGCGTCGTGCAGACGGGTATTATTGTCAATTTTGCATTGACCAAGAACGACTTGAGTCGCGTGAGCCAACGGGTAAAACTATTGGCATTGATGTTGGTTTGAGTCATTTCTACACCGATAGTAACGGTGAGACAATTGCCAATCCTAGACATCTAAAGCAAAGCGAGAAGTCTTTAAAACGATTGCAACGCCGGATGTCTAGAACCTTTTTGGTTCTAAAAACAGAATTAAGTTTAGAAATAAACTTGGTAGGAAACACCTCAAAGTAAGTCGCCAGCGTAAAGATTTTGCTGTTAAGACAGCAAGGTGCGTAGTAAAGTCTAACGACCTTGTGGCGTATGAAGATTTGCAGGTGCGTAATATGGTCAAGAATCATCGCTTGGCTAAATCAATTAGTGATGCGTCGTGGTCGCTGTTCCGTGAATGGGTTGAGTATTTCGGTAAAGTGTTTGGCGTGGCAACTGTTGCAGTTCCACCTCACTATACTTCGCAGAATTGCTCGAATTGTGGTCAAACTGTTAAGAAAACTCTTAGCACTAGAACCCATGTATGCCCGAAATGTGGTCATATCCAAGACCGTGATTGGAACGCAGCGCGAAACATATTAGAAAAAGGATTAAGTACGGTGGGTCACACCGGAACTAACGTCTCTGGAGAGACTGATCAATACTTGGGTGGGGAAACTCCTTCAAGCAAATCAACTCGTGGAAAGAGAAAACCCAGAGAGTGATCTTTGGAATCCCCACCTTCAACGAAGTAAGGTGGGGAGGATGTCAACTTGTTTGATTCTGTCGAAATCAAAGTTAAATTGCAGCAGCAGTTTGGCAAAAAAAGCTTGTGACCAAAATCACACCAATCCATTGATTAAGATCGTCTTCTGATAATCAATATACTGGAATAATAAAACTTAACTGAACTCTAGCCGAGTCATTAATAGGGAACACACTAAGCGCCGTCAGCCTTTCACAAGGACTGTCGGTTTTTTATTTGTTTTGATTTCGCTTTTATTCATAACTACGCAAGCATTTAGGTTGT
>JAAUPE010000234.1 GCA_012034595.1 Calothrix sp. CSU_2_0
CTCCTCCTCAAAACGGCGGTCATAATAAATGTTTCAATCCCGCGAACGGGAATCGTTGAGTTTCAAGTCGAGTGCTGGTTGTAAACCGAAGCTATTTTTCGAGTTTCAATCCCGCGAACGGGAATCGTTGAGTTTCAAGTGCGCCATCTGAAACCCTTACAGAGCAAGGATTCTACAAGCAGTTTTGGCAGATCGAAAAAATGACCTCATTTCAGCCCCACTTATTGATATAAAGTATCAATAATGCCGAATATCAAAAAGCTGAAAATATTAACTTGTCTAGGTTCTGGCGATTTTGGCAGAACCCCCCAGGTTTTAGACCTCGCTTTGGTCTGCCAAACATCAAGCTACTAGCTAACTATATAATAATTGCCTGCTCTTGTCGAGGTTTTTCCGAACCATAGGTAATAGTTCGTTTCACCGCACCCGCATCGAGAACGTAAATCCTTATTGAATCCTCCTCCGGTTTAATTAGCTTTTCAATTTTGATTTGCATCTCGGTAAATTTTACCCCGGTTAAAAAACATTCAAACACACTATATTGCGTCCAATTTCCATAACCATCCAGCATTTTGTGCAAGCGATTTCGGCGCTTATTTGCTGCTTTGTTGTCGGGTAAATCGTAAATAATCAAATAAAACAGTGTTGCCATTTAGATTTGAAATTTTGAATTTATGTTATGGATATTGTGGTGCGGGCATCTTGCCCGCTTTTGATAATTAAAAATGCTTCTGCTTACCATCGATTACCGCAAAGCAAGAGGTTTGTAGGGAATTCCTTCCTGTAAATGACGACTGAGTAACCTCGCTTGCAACTCGATCGCACGTCGATAGGTGCAGCGATAACCAAACACGGGATGGGTAAAATCATCGTTCATTTTTCGCTCGAAAGCTGTCAAAAAAGTTTTTCTGCCAGTATCGGAAAGCCGGTATGCACCCAAACTTTCAGTAAAATCCTGGGGTTGAATTTCCCGTTTGCTCAATACCCCCAACACGACGTATCGGAAACTAAAGCGCGAAATTCTTCCATCAAATCCAGCACCATTGCAGGTTGTCCATGATGAACTTCGTGCAAGTATCCAATGTAGGGGTCAAGTCCAGCAAGATGAACCGCAGCAGTAACTTGGGTTTTGAGCAGAGCGTAGGAAAAGCTCATTAACGCATTCACCGGATCGGTGGGTGGATTACGATTGCGTCCGTTGAATGTCCATTGTTTTCCCACCATCTTCTGCCAGCAAGCAAAATATTCCCTGGCTGCTAAACCTTCGACTCCCCGCACTTGGTCGATAGTTTGTTGGTTTTTAACTAGGTTTTTTCGCTCTTTGAGGGGATTATCTTTTTGGTTATGACGGTACAGGACATTGTACTGATTGTGGATTTTGGTAGTAACTATGGCTTTGACGAGTTCCAAACGTTCTGTAGGGTTGTTGTAAACTCGGTATTGAGCCAATCGTAATTGACCGTTGCGCGAGTATCCGGGTAGGGCAGAACCTAAGTATTTTCCGAAAAAAGAAAGATAGTGTACGGGCATCCCCAGTTCTAGAGCATATACAAGAGCATCCCCCGTAACTTGAGGATTGCCCATGAGAACGACTTGTTCGGCGGTTTGGGCTGGTATAGTTTTTTTCTTCCAAGTGCCGTCTTCTTGTTTGAGGGAAACGGTAAATGCTTCGTAGACTTTACTTAAAACAGCTTCGGGTTGAGTAACGTAAATTACAGTCATTTGATTTTGGATTTTAGATTTTGGATTTTGGGTTTTCAAGGGAACAGTAAATGCAGGCAAGACACCTGCTCCACTTTTTGAATTTGTTTTTGGTAAATTATTAGGGAATAGTTTGTAATGCTTTGACTTCAAAGGGTAAACAAATTCTTTGCAAGCTACAGGATTGGCATTTTTTGGTATGGTTGATCGGTCTTGGCATTTTCCTGGAAGCAGCAAGTTGAGCAAGAGCGATCGCGCTCTCTGTGGCTTGTCGTAGTTCGGGGGTAAAGGCTACAGTTTGCCGTCTGCGGTTGGCGTGGTAAAAAATCTCACCATAGGCTATATTGCGTCCGGTACGTTCTTCCAAACATAAAGCAGCACCGCAGAGTTGAAAATGGTCGTTGAGGTGTTGAGCCATTTTCCCTTTTTTATATTCCACTGGAACAAGTTGGCTATTTGACTCTTCCACTGCATCGATAATTCCGGCAATTTTGAGGCGATCGCTCCATACCCATTGTTGTTGACGGATAATTGTATCACCTTCGGTAATCACTAATTCTTCATTGATATTGCGGTGTAAATGGCGACCGAGAATAATATGCTCGTTATCTTCCATTTCCCCCAGCACATATTCCAAATAAAATCGGCGTGGACAATATTCCCAAGCGTTAAGATACGCTAGGGGCAAGTAATTTTCGTTCATTATCAAAGTTAATTACGAATTGCGAATTACGAATTGCGAATTACGAATTGCGAATTGTTACCTGTCCCATACCCATCGTGGTTTTCCTGCCAACTCCGGCGAAGGTTGCAAAGTGGGCTAGGATAGTGGCGATTCGGGCTTGTTCGCTGTCTGCAAATTTATATCTGATCACACCTTCAGCTCCAATTTCTGCTCCACCTTCCATTTTCATCGCGTAGGTTTTGAGTTCGTATGCTGATACGATCGCATCCCATTCGATTTTCGGGAAGTTGAGGGATGAGGGTGCAAACTTATTCCAACGTCGTAATAGTCCACCGAATACTAAATCGGGTAGGGGAAAGGTTTGGACTTTTTTCGCTTGCTTGAAGCTGGTGGGAGTGAGGAATTTGAAATTGATCGCTGGATTTAAAGAATTTTGATTTGCCAGCTGGACAAGTTTTTCAAAGCTGGTTGTCTGGGTAATCTCGATCGAGCCATGCATCCGACAAGGTATTCCTGCGAGGGTAATTTCCTGACCTAAATCTGCGTTCATTCCCCACAATAAAGGTGCGAGTAATTCTTTTTGTAGCAAACTGATTTTGAGGAGGATTTTTTTGGGGGAGCAATATTCCCATCCTGTTGTTAAAGGTAGGGTTTCTTGTTGGTGGAGATTTGCGGCTAATTCTGGGCTAGTGTTGGCAAACCAACGAAAACATAATGCATGGATGGCACGGGCTAAAGTTGGGGGAAGGGGTTGAATTGAGTTAATTGCGATCGCAATTTTGTGGAGAGAATCAGAATTTACTTCTACACCACCGATTTCGTAGGGTTTTTGCCGCCATTCAACTAAATTACTACTAGCGATTTGTCTCCAAAGCGATCGCATTAATTGCTCGTACAAATTTGCGTCTGGCAGTACGGGCATAATTTTAGTGACACCATCGGCTTTACGTAGGGGTATCCAAATGGGGTTAATATCTTCCCCAAAATCGGTCAAAGCCAACCATCGATCTAATTCAATCGGGGTGGTAGTCGTTTGGATGGAGCGTAAAATTACACTTAATCCGGCAAAAGTTGGTTCTGTTTTAGGTTCTGTTTCTAACTGCTTTTCCAAGAGATTCGCAGTATTTGTAGTATCAGTCTCGTTGATAATAGTCATAACGGGCACTGGTAGAGCGAAGTTTTAGCGGTAAAAATCCGGGTTTGATGATTCTGTCTTTGTCGATTGTAGCTCTGTCGTTGGTAAAGGGATTTATCCGGTTGAAGGTGGTTTTTGCGCCGAAGTCATCCATTGGCTGGATGGTAAAACTATCGTGGGGGTTGGGGATAAAGGTGGGTTGGTTTGTGGTTTGGGTGCGATCGGGCAAGTATTGGAAGAAGCAACCTTTTTTACCAAAGTAGTTGATTTGGGCAAAAAGTTGAGTTAATTCTTGTAACTGATTTTGTAGTTGTTCTGGGGATTGATTTGATACATCCTGGTTAATACCCGCACAAATTTGTAATTCCCCTTGCAGATGTATCCATTCCCGAAATACAAACCCGTCTTGCATGGGAAGGGTGGCTCTAGTTTTGTCGGCTTTGTCTGCGGTTTGGTCGTAGTATCGGAGTTTGTAACCGTTACGATTCACCACTAGTTGTTCGGGTGGGAAAATATATATCTGCAAATCCCGAATCCAGGTAAATTCCCGTTTTATCCAGGTATCGAAGTCATTTTGATTATGTTCGTGGTGGTGTTTTCCCTGGCTTTCAAGTAGGGCTTTGAGTAGTGCCATTTTGATTGCGTAGGGTGTGGGAACCAGGTTGGAACGTGCTGCCATACTGGTTGCATCGGAGCGTTTGAGGGTAAATAAACTCACGGGTTGGTAGGAGACTGTTAACCACCTCACCTCTATTTCTGGGAGGGAATTGGAATTATGCGATCGCTTCGGCATTGTCGCTCTCCCAGGGTTGTCCTTGTTCGATGATGGTTTGGATTTGTTCGGCAAAGTTTGCCATTGAGTCGAATTCAAAGCAGTGAATTGTTCCGTCTCCGTTGAGGTTATTTAAAGTATCTGCCAAACTGAGAATTTGGCGGTTGTAGCTTTCTTCGAGTGGACTGAGCATCGGTGCGGGACAGCGACGGGTACTGACGGTGATGACTCCTTCAAAATAGTCTGGGTGGGGTAAATGGGTATTGCGTTTGGCTCCGTTGGGTTGCAGGTATGTGTAAAGAATGCTTTTGAGGAGTGCATCTAAGCGTTGTTTGCGTTGAGTTGCATCGATGCTGTAGCTAAAGTTATGGGGATTGTAACCGATGCGGAATGCTTCCACATTTAGGACAGTTGCATATAAACCGGAACTGACTTGGACGTTGTAGGGAGTGGGGTTTTCGACTCCGTATTTAGCGTGGAAGTAGCTTTGGGTTTTGACGTAGCTGGGTAAACCGACAACTGCACCAAATTCAATTACCGATTCCCGTTTCAGGGTTTGTCCTTTCTTTTCTGTCACCATGAATCCTTCTAAGTCGCTGATGGTGCAGAGTTGGAGAACTTTGGCGGTTTTAGTGGCTAAGTCTGTATCTTTGTCGGTAAAGATGGGTAGGTTTTTATCGATGTCGTAACCAATGCGATCGGGGTTAAATTGTTTGCCCCCTGCGGATAAACTTAAACCAGATTCGATCGCGATGCGGTGTAAATGTTCGGCTTGGATATGTTTGAGCATATCACCAGAAATACCGTTAACATATTCGGGTTCATTTCCACCTTTTTGAACGATATAAAAACGGCGAGTTAAGGATTGATTACCTTCGTTTCCTTCGTTGTTGAGGGCATGAATTTGCCAGGAAAGTAAACCGCTAATGGAGAGGGAATAAATAGGAAATTTTTGGTTAGTCATTTTGGTTTGATTTGTGAATAATTAAGTGATAATAGTAGGCTGGGTGGAGGCTTTGCGAAACCCAACAATCCAACATCATCGCAACGGAAAATATCAAATATTGAAGACGCGATCGCAATATTATCCATTTTTGCAAATGTTTAATGTTGGGTTACGCTCCGCTTCACCCAACCTACATTAGAGACTACATTAGAGAGTTGTTTTAGCTTTTTATGCTGCTTCGATTTCGCTGTCATTTTCATCGTTACCAATTTCTGAAATATTTTCGTCACTTTCTTTCTCATCTTTAGTTTTCCCCATCCTTTAGCGTATCCGTAGGCGATTAAAAGATTGGCTACCAAGCTACAAGCATATTTGGGATTATCAATCAAAGCTATCAATCGGTCTAAATCGTCTTTTGTCGTCCAAATTCGCCGGGGCTTTTTTTCCTCTCTCAGTTTGTCATCAATGCGTAAATTTTCGTTTTCGTAACTAGCTAAGAAGGCACTTATTTCAATAATAAAATCCTTTTTAGAACCCGATTGACTGCTCAATCTTTGTGCCAACCCGTAAATTCTTTCCCAGCCAGTTTCCTTTGATTTACCTTCTTTGTCGCGGATAGTTCCAGCGTAGACTGTTGCGCTATTAATGGCTTTGGCAATATTTAAAAAACCTGTATCTGTCGTGATTTCCGTTAAGCTCCAATCGCTATCATTTGGACGCGATTTATTACCAAAATTTCTGACCATTAAATCTATCCCCTGTTTTGAAAATAAATAAACTCTTGATTTTCCATCAGCTAGTTTTTTCGTGATGTAATCTGCATAGCTGACTTGGAAACGGAAAAACTGAAATAAATCGTTCCCGGTAATAAAATCCCGGTATGCTGCAAGTAACTCGCTATTTCCCTCGTCAATCGAGAGCGATCGCACCACCCGTAAATGTTCTTCTACAATATTCACATACTCGTATAATTCATCTTTGCTACGGGGATGTATCCAAGCAGGAAGTCCTAAACTGAAGATTTCCTTAACTCCATAAACCTGTCCTTTGGAACCAAAATGAGTTCCTGCAAAGTTGCTGACAAATTTATTTACAGGTTTGTCGAAAATATCAAATTCATCTTCTGCTTGTTCTATTTCCTCAGAGACGGAATTGTAGTTGAGCAATTCCACACAAAACCGCAACACTAATTCCGCATCAAAGCGAGCAATTCCATGTGTTCCCCCTGGTGGGTTGTAGATGAGTAATTTTTTGATGACGCTGCAATAGTTTTGGAATTTTATATCTTGGGGTTGCAATGCTACAACTCTCCAATCGAAACTGCGATGCTCCAAAGGAGCCGCTACGCGAACGCTAACTTTAATTCTCTCAGAAATCCCATAATGAAATAACCCGGTTGCAATTAACCACAAACTCAACCAATCGGCTTTTTGCGGATCGACTTTGTTGTTGTCAGCTTTTACCCTCGCAACTCCCTGTACCGAGGTTGGTAAATAAATTTTCACCGCACTTGCAACATCGGGTAATTTACAGCCAGTGTTTTGCTGGAATATCTCTGCAACAGCTTTCACTCCCCCACTTTCTTGGTTTGAACCTTGACTAAATCCTTGGAAAATTGCTGCAATCAATCCACCATAGTTTTCCCGCAATTCCCAACAACCCATCCACAAATCATTGTGGTTGCGATCGTGTCGCATCGAGGTGAGAATTGCACCATTTTGGGTACGTTCGTCTGGTGGTTTGGGTGTTTCCTCCCGGTTTTCGATTTTTCCTCGGTTGTGAAAGAGAAAATCTCGGTAAACCTTGCGATGATTGCTTTGTTCTACCGTGTCGAAAATTTCCACATCTGCGGGAATTTTACTGGTATCAGTTTTTTGTCCCTTCACTACTGGAAAAGGGTCGGTATATTTGATTTTGGTAATTGGTTCGATATTGATGGGTTGTTTGAATTGAAGAATATAAACTGTACCTCGATCGATTAATTGAATTGAGCTTGGTTGTTTTGTTTTTTTGAGAGCATATTCGGCAAGTCTGGCTAAACCCAGCATGAGAAATGTATCAGCATAGTTACCGAACATTTTAGTAATAATTAATTGCTCTGTCATCGGGGCTGGAGCCTTGGTTTGTTTGCTGAATTAGTTATAGCATGGCTATGGAAAGGGGGTATTCCAGTGGATTATTTGAGAGCGATCGCATCAGGGTTACAATATCGTAGTAGGACTATGTCACGCTAAATCGTTCATGCGTAGAGATTCAATTTTTTATCAACTATTTCAACAATCCCCAACTTTGCTGTTTGAGTTATTGACAAATCCGCCAGTAAATGCAAGCGAATATAGGTTTGACTCAGTAGCAGTCAAGGAACCGAAATTTGAAATTGATGGCGTATTTTTACCACCGGAAAGCGACAATCCAGGTGTGGTCTATTTCTGTGAGGTGCAATTCCAGAGAGATGAAAGACTTTACGAGCGAGTATTTGCAGAATCATATTTATATTTCTACCGCAATCGTGTTAGGTTTAACGATTTGCAAGTAGTTATAATTTACCCATCCCGCAATATCGAGCAAGCCGAAATTCACCCTTATCGAAGTCTACTTAATGCAGACCAAGTAAACCGAATCTATTTAGATGAACTGGGAGATATTCGTCAATTACCAGTGTGGGTAGCATTGATGGTGTTAACTACTCTTGATGAAGGAGAAGCACCAGAAGAAGCTAGGTATTTATTAACGAGAAATCAACAGGAAGAATCTCACCCATCTAGTCGCATTATAATTGAGATGGTGACGACAATAATGGTGTACAAGTTTGACCAATTAAGCCGAATCGAGGTAGAAGAAATGTTAGGAATTACACTTAGAGAAACACGAGTTTACAGAGAAATTAAGGAAGAAGGACGGGAAGAAGGAGAGCGATCGCTTATTCTTCGTTTACTAACTCGACGGGTAGGAGAATTATCTCCACAAGCGCGATCGCAAGTTGAATCTCTACCTTGCGAACAATTGGAAAATCTGGGTGAAGCTTTGCTTGATTTTACCTGTGTGGCTGATTTGGATGCTTGGTTGGAAGCGATACCGTTTCAATCCCGCGAACGGGAATAGCTACGTTTCAAGTATTATGACCATTCCAATTGAAGAATATTTTCGTGTTTCAATCCCGCGAACGGGAATCGCCTACGTTTCAAGAATTACTTCTGTTGCAGCTTGATGAATTTGCGTTCT
>JAAUPE010000235.1 GCA_012034595.1 Calothrix sp. CSU_2_0
ACAGGGAAACCTACATATTGGTGCAGATTTTTCACCGACGAACTCGAAATTGCTACCCGTTTCGAGCAAATCTTTCACGATAGCTTTTTGCAGACACCAAACCCACATTAGCAGTGATATGTTTTACCTTGGGTACTTGGGTAGGTGGAATGTTCACAAGTAACTGCTGCCGTTACCTAGCCAGCAAAGGCTATCCCATCACTCTAATTACTCCAGGTAATAATAAAGACGAAATATTACGTGTTGTCGCGGAACTTGGCACCGGATTCGAGCAAGTGGTGTTATTGGGATATCCACCTTTCCTCAAAGATGTCATCGATACGGGAATTTCTAGAGGTGTGGAATGGAAAACATATAATATCAAGTTGGTGACAGCAGGGGAAGTATTTAGCGAGGAATGGCGAAATTTAGTTGCTGAAAGAATTGGTTCAGAAAATCCCTGCTACGATTTTGCTTCTTTATATGGAACTGCCGATGCTGGAGTTTTGGCAAATGAGACACCTTTAAGTGTTAGCATTCGTCGCTTTTTAGCAGAAAATCCCGAAGCGGCAAAAGCTTTATTTGGAGAATCCCGTTTACCAACTTTGCTTCAATACGATCCTCTCAGTCGTTTTTTTGAAGTGGAAGATAAAACTTTATTCTTTTCCGGCAATAATGGGATTCCATTACTGCGGTATAACATTTTAGATAACGGGGGGATAATTACTTACGATGCCATGCTAGAGTTTTTAGCTGAATGGGGATTTAATCCCATAGTTCGAGACGACACCGCAGATAAGCGAGGGATGCGGAATTTACCGTTTGTATACGTGTTTGGCAGGTCTAATTTTACCGTTTCCTATTTTGGTGCAAATATATACCCGGAAAATGTAACCGTAGGATTAGAGCAGCCTGGAATTAGGGAATGGGTGACAGGTAAGTTTGTTTTGCAGGTAATTGAAGATACGGACAAAAATAAATTTTTAAAAGTGACGGTGGAATTAGCACCAGGAGTTGAGGAAACCGAGGAAAAACTAGAATTAGCAACAAATTCTATTTTGACCCAACTTAAACGTCTCAACAGCGAATTTGCCAATTACGTTCCCATTGAATATCAAACTCCGCAGATTACATTGAAGTTACATGGAGATGGTGAATATTTTCCCATTGGTGTCAAGCATCGATACACAAGAAAGTAGTTCATAAATGAAACAGCAATCAATTATATGATTGGAAAGGGCGGGGAAACCCATTGGTGTCAACTTAAGCTAAATTCCTTTTACCATCTAGTTTCCAGCATCCAGTCGTTATTAGGAAGCTGGAGCCTTCTAAATATGCGCTCCCACGCAGAGCATGGGAGCGAGGTAGAGCAAGACTTTTACGTTAAGTTGACACCGATGGGGGGAACCCCCCTACAACCATTTGGTTGAAATTTACAAATTGGGTGGCAAAATAACTTTGTTGATGACGTGGATTACACCATTGCTGGCTTTCACATCAGGTTGAACAACTTTGGCATCGTTCACCATTACACCACCGTCAAGTTTAACGGAGATAGAACCACCTTCGACACTTTTGACTTCCCCAGCTTTCAAATCGGTGGAGAGAACCTGACCTTGTACCACATGGTAGGTCAAAATCTTTACCAACACTTCCTTATTTTCTGGCTTGAGCAAATCTGTGAGTGCATCTTGGGGTAATTCCGCAAATGCTGCATCGGTAGGTGCAAAAACTGTAAATGGACCTTTACCTTGTAAGGTTTCGGTTAATCCAGCTGCTTTCAATGCTTTTGTTAGGGTTTTAAAAGAACCGTTCGCTTCCGCTACAGCAACTATATTTTTGTTGGTATCACTGCGATCGCTCGGTTTGGTTGAAGGCTTTTCTGTACCTTCTGGGGTTGGGGTTGGGGTTGGGGTTGGAGTTGGTGTAATTTCTCCTCCAGGTGCGGGAGGTGTAGTTGTAGGTACTTCTGTTGGAGTTGGAGTTACTGCTGGTGCAGGTGTACCACCACCAGGGCAAGCAGCACGGTTGTAAGGACACTCCTGTAAAATACTTGGAGCCGGATTTAATTTTTCACCTGGGGTTGTTTGAGCAGTTGGACTCTGCTTCTTTTTCTTGGGTGAGTTTTGCTTCTCTGTATCAATTGTTGGTTCGCTCGGTGCATACTGTGTGTTGGTCAGCACGCGCTGAGTACGGCTGTAAGTACCTTCCGAGAAAATACTGGGATTTGGATTGAGTTTCTCTTGTGCCCCGGTAGGGAAATTAATCAAGAGACCGATGCCCGTTACTCCCACAATGCCAGCCAACTTGGTCAGCAATTTGCTGTTATCTACCTTCATAAGAATTATGTTTGGCTAAGTTTTCCACACATTACATAGAAGATTTATAACATTTTTTGATGCACAAAATCTAATTTAAAATTTATAATTTACAACCCCAAAATGGCTGTATTGGTTACATACAAATAGTTTGCAAAGTCTCAAAAAGAATATTTTTTGGTTTACGATCGCATCTCTTTAGCCCGAATAGCGTTCAAACAATGTTTTTTCTGGTTACTGAATCAATTCGACTGTTTTTTTGAAATTAATATTATACAATCAACTCCTCAAATTGCGAATGAATACGGCTTGCGATCGCATATAATTCGCTTCAATCCCTATCTCGATAGTTATGACTGAAACTCTTCGATACAAAGGCTTTATTGTACATAAGTGCTGTCTTAATAGAGTCGCAACTTGTCTTAGACAAACTTTTTAAAACTATTTATCATAATTAGGGTATTTGTAAAAATATATACTTAAACTCATTAAGCATCTATTTAATGCTGTTGCCTAAGAACGACCTCAAACAGCGAAATACAACCAGAATTGTTCAATAATGTAGTTAAAAAGAAGTACTTTTTATGATTGTTTTGAGGATTTCGATAAAATTTATAAATACATAATCAGCTAAAATTCGTTTATAGACGAATTAAATTATAAAATTGTTCCAAATTTACAAAATTAATTCAGAGATACATTATTTTCCTAATTAAAATTAAGAATATATCTTCTAAAGATTGAGTGATTTAAAGAATGTGGGATTCAAACTCATCCTCGCTTTGTACTGCGTCAAAATCTTTGCCTTCTCTTCAACCTTAAAATCCTCAGCATCAATATAAATTAAGCATTTGGTAGACAAAATGAGATTTTATAAAAGATGCCAAACATTTAATTATAAAATAAAATCAAACACAATTTAGATAAAATTGTAAAATCTATAAGTAAACCAATAACAGGGAAGGCAAATGCTAGAGTTGTACCAATTTGAACTATCACAGTACTCAGAAAAAGTACGCTTAATCCTCGATTACAAAGGATTAGAATACCGTAGAATTGAGGTGACACCAGGAATTGGGCAAGTTGAATTATTCCGTCTTACCGGACAAAAACAAGTCCCCGTACTAAAAGATGGTAGTAAATACATTGCTGATTCTACTGAGATAGCTAAATATTTAGACTCCGAATATCCCAATCGTCCCCTGATTCCCACTGACCGCAAACGTCGCGGTTTATGCTTAATGATGGAAGAATGGGCAGATGAATCGATTGGCATTAAAGGAAGTAAAGCTCTTTTTGGTGCGATTAGCCAAGACCAATATTTTCGCAAATCCTTGTTACCCACAACAACACCCGATATCTTCAGAACACTAGTAGAGGGAGTACCCAGCGATGTATTCAAAATTTTGGGATTGGGAGTTGGGTATAGCCCGGAAGCGATTAAAAGCGCAACAGACGCTTTGAAGCAAGATTTAGAAGCATTATGTTTGCTATTGGAGGATAGTCCCTATTTGACAGGAGATGAACCCACGCTTGCCGACTTTGCCGTCGCAGGTTTATCAATATTATTGAAATTCCCCGAAGGAGATTATTTAGATTTACCAATTAGTATTCGGGGAAGAGGAGTACCAGAACTCGCAAACAATCCCGATTATCAAACCTTCTTTACTTGGCGCGATCGCTTATATGCACAATATCGCAAATCCTTGGCTTTTTCCACACCCGCATCGAGTAGCAGTAGCGCACCAACTTCAATCCAGATAGATTAAATTGAAAATTTAGTGGGAATATCATGTCCGGTATTACAACCCGAATAAAATAACCTCACCCTAACCCTCCTCTTAACAAGGGGAGGGAATAGGATAGTTTTGATTTCAAAAAAGCTTTGATTTCAAAAAAGTATTAAATTTTGTTCGCATTTTTTTGATAATACTATTAAAATTCAACATAAGATAAATCTGGTAATTATGTAGTGAATCCAATGCAATTGGGACAATTGGGACAACCGTTAGGTTCAGTTACTCAAGGTTCGCTGACAGGTGGACTAGAAGTGCGTTTACACCCTGATATTTCTGTAGAGGATATGCGGGTAGGAAAATTTTTAGTCGTACAAGGGATGCGATCGCGTTTTTTGTATGCTCACTGATGTCGCACTTGGCATGGCAAATCAACGAATCATTGCTAATCCTCCCAATTGGAATGACACTTTTTTACGGGATGTATTGGCAGGTAGTGGGACTTTTGGAACTGTCAACCTCGCACCAATGTTGATGTTTACCCCGGAAGTTGAGGAAAATTTTTCCCCGACAAATGGCAAATCAGTAAATCCATTTGTACCCACAGGAACAAAGGGTTTGGCATCATTTCAACCCCAAACTAGTACGACGATGGAACTGTTGCCAGTCAAAACAATTCCCAGTCATTTCAGCCAAGTTTACGAAGCATCAGAAGAAGATTTCCGTCGCGTTTTTGGTTGGGAAGATGACATCCATCGCAAGAATTTTTCTATCGGCAAACCATTAGATATGGATGTTCCCGTCTGCATCGACTTGGATCGATTTGTCGAACGCAGTAACGGGATTTTTGGAAAATCTGGTACGGGTAAATCCTTCTTGACACGGTTACTTTTAGCGGGGATTGTGCGGAAAAATGCCGGGGTAAATCTCATCTTTGATATGCACTCCGAATACGGATGGCAAGCTGTTTGTGAAGGCAAACAATACAGTACAGTCAAAGGATTAAAACAATTATTTCCCGATCGCGTTGAAGTATACACCCTCGATCCAGCATCAACCAAACGTCGAGGTGTACAAAATGCTCAAGAATTATATTTGAGTTACGACCAAATCGAAGTCGAAGATATTCGATTATGTAGTCGGGATTTAGGACTTTCCGAAGCAAGTTTAGATAATGCTAATATTTTATGTGCAGAATTTGGTAAAGCTTGGATTCTTCAGTTGATTAATATGACCAATGAAGAAATCAAAATGTTCTGCGAAGAAAAACGCGGACACCAAGGTTCAATCACCGCACTACAGCGTAAATTACTGCGGTTAGAGAACTTAAAGTATATGCGATCGGCTTGTCCGCAAAACTACGTTAACCAAATTTTAAAAACATTGGAAGCTGGTAAAAATGTCGTGATTGAATTTGGTTCACAATCGGACATGCTTTCCTACATGTTAGTGACAAATATGATTACCCGACGTATCCATCAACATTATGTTGGCAAAGCCGAAGTCTTTCTTCAAAGTGGTAATGTTGCTGATAAACCCAACCAATTAGTTATTACCATCGAGGAAGCACATAGATTCCTCGATCCAGCAATTGTTGCCAGTACAATTTTCGGCACGATCGCACGGGAAATGCGGAAATATTTCGTCACATTATTAGTAGTAGACCAACGTCCATCGGGAATTGATAATGAAGTCATGTCACAGATTGGAACTCGTGTGACTGCATTACTTAATGACGAAAAAGATATCGAAGCGATATTTACAGGGGTTTCTGGTGGTGCTGCATTGCGATCTGTTTTAGCAAAGTTAGATTCCAAGCAGCAAGCATTAATATTAGGACATGCGGTTCCAATGCCAGTAGTAGTGAGAACTCGTCCTTATGATGAGAAATTTTATGCGGAAATTGGTGACCAAATTTGGGAAGAAAAACCCGATGATGAAGTGTTTGCAGCTGCGGAATTAGCAAAGGCAGATTTAGGATTTTAGAGATGACCCACCGGGTCGTCTGATATAGTAATTAATTGTAGGTTGGGTGGATCGATTTAGCTGTAGCAATAAGTACGGAGAAAGCTTGCAGTGAAATGATAATTAGCATAATAAATGGGAATAATATAGTTATACCAATTTGAAAAAACAACGCGACAGATAGATATTTGTAGAGACGTAGCAGTGCTGCGTCTCTACCTTTAGATGTGTTGCAATCATTATTTGAATTGGTATGAGACTTTTCATAGTGTAATAAATACATGCAGTATCCTCTCCAACTAACCTTCAAATTTTGGGCATTATCTCCCCAAATTTCTATTGCCGATGCTCAAGGAAATCTACTTTTTTACGTTAAACAAAAGCTTTTTAAACTCAAAGAAGCGATTACAGTTTTTGCCGATGCAGAACGTACTCGCCCTTTATACTACATTAAAGCCGATCGCATTATTGATTTTTCGGCACGCTATGAATTTACCGACGAAAACGGAACTCCAATTGGTGCTGTCAAACGACAAGGATTGAAATCATTGTGGCGGGCGCGTTATGATGTGTTTGATGGTGAAAGTGTGAATTTTACGATTCAAGAAAAAAATCCTTGGGTAAAAATAGCTGATGCACTCTTTCAAGAAATTCCTCTTGTTGGGATGTTGAGTGGATTTGTATTTAATCCTGCTTATTTAGTTCTTCGTGCTGATAGTTCGGTTGTAATGCGGTTGGAAAAAATTCCTTCGTTTTTCTCGCGAGAATTTACCATCAAAGCTTTAGATACCTTGAATACAAAAGAAGAAGAGCAGGTTTTACTCAGCTTAATGATGATGTTATTACTAGAAAAAAATCGCGGTTAAATAATTTTTTTCTGTTAGTATGCATTACTGTTACCGCAAGAATTGCACAATTCACAAAAATATCTTGCTTTCACCTTGGTTAACCAAGGTGAATTTATTTATCAAAAATTTATTTGACGAACACCAATTTCAAAACCAGACAAAACACCACCTTCCCCAATCACCAAAGTTTTTCTATCTGGATTTAATACTGCACTACTCAAATAAATTCTACCTATATCTTGGTCGCTAACTAATGTAATTGGCTCAACTAAAGTTTTTACCTTCTTTTTATTACTAATATTCCACAAATCAACAGCATAAGATGAACTGACTGTAAGCAAATTTTTGCTATCTTTACTAAATATTAAAGATACGGCTTTTTGAGGAATATTTCCGATTATTTTACCCGAATTTACATCCCAAAAATTAATTATGGTATTTGTTTGCAATTTTCCCGCACTACTCACAAGTGTCTTGCCATCAGGACTAAATGTTAACACACCAATAGCTTCCTTTGTTCCCGTGAAAGTTCGTAATAATCTACCAGTTTTTATATCCCAAAGTCGAATTGCGGTATCACTATCCATTTCATAAGCACCACCAGCGCTAGCCAGAGTTTTTCCATCAGGACTAATTGTTAATGCCATAATCCAATTTTTATGTCCTTTCAAAGTACGAATTAATCTTCCATTCTGGAGATTCCAAAATTTAATTGTTTTGTCAGAACTGGCACTAATTATATTTTTACCATCGGCAGAAAATTGGAGAGAATTAATTCCTTGATTATGTCCTTTAAATTTAAAAATCATTCTCCCCGTTTTTAAATTCCAGACTTTAATTGTTGTATCTGTATCTAACTGTGCGAAACCTCCAGCAGCAGCAAGCAGTGAGCCATCAGGAGAAATTGCAACTGTATTGACTCCATCTTTACCAGCGTTAAATACCTGTCTTACTTTACGTGTTTTTAAATCCCAAACATGGATTTTATTATAAATACTGCCACTAATTAGAGTTTGTCCATCGGGAGTAAAAGCTAAAGAATCGACATCATAATTATGTTGTCCTTTGAGAGTATATAAAAATTTTGTGGCAGCTTCGGGGGGAGATACGTTATTTTGTTTATTTAAACATAAATCAATGCATTTTGATGTAAAAATGTGACTATTTAAATCACTATATTTGCTATCATTAATGTTAAAACTATTGGCATTTACGTAACTTGAATTAGCTAAATTTACTCCCGCAATTGAAAATAATAGACTAATTGGGAATAATACTTTTTGAATTAAGAGATTATTAGATAAATTACTAAATTTCATATTGATTACACTTTACCGAAGAAGAATTCAGGAGCCAGAATCCAGAATGGATTCTGTGCGACTGGATGGAGAATCGAGATTTAAAGCCCCCGATTTTATACTCGCAAAGCGAGAAGCAAGCTACGTGGAGAAGAAAAAATTCTTTCCGTGGCTGTTACCCCTGACTTGATTGCTTGGGGTATTCTGTAGCTTGCTTCCCCGTAGGGGTATTCCGTCTTC
>JAAUPE010000236.1 GCA_012034595.1 Calothrix sp. CSU_2_0
TTATCTTTCTCCATGAATCAATTCAGGGGCTTGTATCCGTTGAGATAAAGATAAAAAGAAATATTCTTCTTTCTTTTACCTTTTTACTTTTGACTTTTAATTTAAAAGATGGTCAGATTACTGTATTGGTTGAGACATTCCCGTTGTCTGGTAATTTTAGATAACCTGGAAACCATTATGCAGACTAGGGAACGCGCTGGTTGCTATCAACCTGGATATGAGAACTACGGAGATTTGTTTCGTTTGTTGGGAGAAACTAACCATCAAAGTTGTATATTAGTTACTAGTCGGGAAAAACCTGGGGAAGTGGGTACTTTTGAAGCTCCCGATGGAACTGTGCGATCGCTAACTCTAGGAGGTTCCCCAGAAGCATCGTTTGCTCTATTTTCCTCCAAGGGACTTACCGGAAGTCAGGAGGAACAACAAGTATTAGGGGAACGTTATGGTTATAGTCCCCTCGCGTTGAAAATAGTTGCTGCGTCGATTCAAAGCTTATTTGCTGGGGAAATTGGGAGGTTCTTGACCCAAGATACCCTGGTTTTTAATGGATTGCGAAAACTTTTAGAACAACAATTCGAGCGCTTATCAAAATTAGAAAAAACTATTATGTATTGGTTGGCGATCGCGCGGGAATGGACGGGAATTTCCCAACTTCAGAATGATATTGTACCGCGAGTGTCACGGGGAATTTTATTGGAAGCATTAGAGTCATTGACTTGGCGCAATTTAATTGAAGCTAGAGCGGGACAATATACTCAGCAACCGGTGGTGATGGAATATGTAATTGATTGTTTGATTAGCAAAATTACCTCAGAAATGAAAAATGAGCGTGGTTTCTAATCCCCCGTCGGTAATGAATAGATCGTTTAATAGCTGGGGTAAGTTGTGTCTGTATTTAGCCATGATTTTTGTCCTTATTTTTATTGAATATCGATCTGCTAATTTCTACTTTCAAGCAGGGGTTTTTGTAAAATAAAAGCAGCATGGGCTGGGGGTAGTTGAAATTGCCCGTAATGGTTGAATATTTCGACTTGAAAACCAGTTTGTTCTATTAGTTTTGCTAGACTTTCTAGATTAAATAAACGCGAAAGATGGACTTCTTCACTGCGTCGATATAACTCTCCAATTTGGCGAAAAGTGATAATTCGACGGGTGAGGATTTGACGTGCGAAATCTTCTTTTTTTTCGACTAACACTATCCAATCCTCTGCTTCGGTAAAAGTTTTGACGACTTCTCCAGTGGGTATTTGCCCCGGAGTGACAACATCAAAAATAAACATTCCTCCAGGGGAAAGCGCATGATAAACACGCTGAAATAGGTTCTCTAAAACCCGATCGCTATTATCATCAAATGCATAACTTAAACATTCGCCAATAGAAACTACTGCGGTACAGGCTGGAATTTCCGCAGTTAAGAGAGAATCAACTCGGAACTCCGCTATTGGGACTCTGGTTTTAGCGATCGCAATCATTGCTGCTGATATATCTATTCCCAGCACCCCATAACCATCCCGGCTTAATACCTCGGTTAACAATCCACTACCGCAACCCAAATCAACAATTAACCCCCTGGGAATCGAAAGTTTTTGGAGTATTTCCAAAATTCCCGGTGCTGATTTCAGCGCGTAATCGCTGAAACCAACATCATGAATATAGGCAAGGTCTTCGTTATACCAATTTGTCATGTAGCTTTCTTACTTGATAACTTCTAATTGGGGAGCAATCTTAACAGGATTTGCTAAATTCCAAACATTAGGAGACATAGATAAAGCTGCTTGGTAAACCTGTTGAAACTGTTCGGCAGTTGCATTACCCTTAACTTTTAAAACCCAATTTAGTTCTTGATAACCAGGAGAAATTGCAGCATCGAGTTGAAAAAATCCCCTTAAATCACACCATCAACCCAAGCTGTAGTTGCTTGAATGATAATTGAGCTTGGGTGGCATCTTGGGAAATTGCTGTCACCAGTTCTTGCACTTCGCTGGGAGCAACACCGTTAATAGTTTCTACTTGTTGTGTAGTCATAATTGAACTCCTTAATTTAATCAATAAAAAAATAATTACAATACTGTTTTTGTCTCAACTAACTAGAAAGCGATCGCCGCAATTCGGGCATATCCTCCAGGGCTTAATTCCCGTACAGTTTGGATAAAGTTAGGGTGGGTAATACCTGCAACAAGAAATGCTTGCTGGTAAGAAAATTCCTGAATTTGGGAAAAATCATCGCCTTCCGTCGCTGTCAATGTTCGTCCAATTACCTGTTGCAGTGCAGCTAAGTCTAATTTTACTTGAGCTTTTAATCCCTGATTCAGATATTGCATAATATTGATATAGTCAGCGATCGCCACTTCAATTTCTTCCGGACTGAGCATTTGCGCCAAATCCTGCACCATCAAAGTATCCAGACGAGCATGTTGAGCTTCCTCTTGCCAGTGGTGCTTCAACAAGCTGCAAAATTGAGGGTCAAGGGATTCATGATGGTTACGAACGCTATCAAGAAAATGACGTTGGGTCATCCACTCAATATGTAATGTCACCAATGCTACCCCCAAAGGACTGTGCTGCAAAACAAAATCCGCGATCGCCTGGGGTGATCCAATAGTGTCGCAAACATAACCAAATCCGGCAGTAAATGCCGAGGCAAATTCACGAAACAGGTGAATGTGCTTACTTTCTTCAGTTGCAAATCCGAGAAAAGCTTGGGTGGCTTCGATATTGCTACAACCAATCGATTGCACATGATTAATTACCAGGGGCAAAATAAACTCCTCAACCAAACCAAACAAATGGAGGTAACTGTTACCACGGATGTGATTCAGGATAAGTTGCTCATCTGGGGTGAGACAGGAAACAGAACGACTGTGGACGAGAGCATCGGGTAAAAAGGGTTTGCAGAAATCTAACGGTCGATTTTTACCAATTAAATCCTCAACTTGCCAAGATACCTTAGCTGCATCCTTGAGAATCGATGCATAATTATATTTAGGGATAGCGATCGCGGTCATAATAACCTCCTTCTAGTTCAACTATCAATAGGCGATACTGAGACAGATTGTTGCTTTTTCTCACCATCTCCTCAACCTTCCGCATCAAATAGCTGGTTGCGATCGCCTCGATATCTATCAAGATAAAGGAATCTTCCCACCCTGTCTTTACAGGAAAGTATGCATTTGAGTATGGTTTATGGACATCAAAAGTATGTTCAACAAAGAAATGTGTTCGTGTTGGTGTTGGTTGGTAGTCGCGAGTCGGGGAATGGGTGACACAGCATTGTGGGAATATATCCCACATTCCGCACCCTAACTGTCACAATGTAGTTTTTACTGTTTTTTAGGGCGATAAAAAGATACTTTATATACTAAATCTAGTTATTTAAACTTAGACAGCAATGATTTAAAGCATGATTTATAGCTGATAAGTTAGTGCATTTTTAAGTAATTACCGATTGTGACACCCCTGGGTGCGGAATGTCGGTTCAATAGGTGAGGTCTGAAAGAGGGCGATCGACAGTTTTCCAGACCAAGCGATCGCTCTCACTTTTGATTTCCTTAGTCAAGTCTTAGTATATCTTTCTGTACTTCTAGTTTTACTAGGGAAGCCAGGGATTTTGTGGAAAAAATTGATAAGTAGTTAGGCAAAAATATTTATACTATTGCGAGTGAGTTTGATTTAGCTGAAAACCTTGCGATTGCTTCGTTTCGCTTCGCTTCACTCGCAATGACAAATATATATTTAATTTTGTCGAAGTACTTAGTCGGATTGTTCTTATTGATGGCGATCGCCTGACCAAATTGATGATTGAAAATAATATTGGTGTGACTCCGCTTGCTAGTTACGAAGTCAAGAAAATCGATAGTGATTTTTTTACCGATAGTTGAATTATGTAAGCAAAACCGATGAAAACACAAATACCCATACAACTAGGCAACATCGAAGTCTACAGTTGTGTTGAAGGAATTGACAATTTCAAATATTTGTTCGGCATCGGTGTCGTTAAATATACCATCTAAGCCTTGGGAATGGAGGTCGGTGAAGGGTGGTTCATAGAGGATTTCGGGGGGCATGACTCCGTTTTGGGTGAGGTGGTCGATGATGTTTTCGATGAAGCGGATTTGGTTGGCGGTAAAATTGGTATCTGTGAGATATTTATTAAAGGCTTGTTTGGCGGCGTTTCGATCTAAGCCGATGAGTTTACGGATAAATAGTTTGAGGCTGATATTTTTGCCGAAGACGGTTTCAAATTGTTCGCGGCTTTCGATGGCTTCTCCAGAGAATAGCATGGTTTCGAGGGCTTGGAGGTCTGCGTCGGTGAGGGGATGGTTGCGTTTGAGTTTGGCGATCGCAATGTGGTTTTCGTTGTTGCGGATGTAGGCTTCGACTTTTTTGCGGTATTGGTAAGGGCTAAAGCCGGGTTGAGTGATGGGGATATCTACTTCTTCCAGGTCTTCGAGTTCGTCGGTAAAGTCGGTGTAAACTAGTTGTTGTTCGTCGGGGTCGATGAATCTAATTAGGTCGCGTAGTTGCAAACGAATATTTTCGATGGCGTTGGGGTTGGTGTCTGTCCACCAGTCTTCACTTTGGACTTCGGTAATTAGGGGTAATTTTGCTTTGACCATCGGGACGGTGTGTTTTTCTTCCAAGCGTTGGAGTAAATCACGGACGCGATCGCGTAATGAAATAAATTTGTTTGCTGGTTTGATGGTTCCTGGTTGTAATATTGCTAGTTGGAGTTTGAAGCATAGTAAATCGAAGCGTTTGGCTAGGTGGCTTTCTGTGGGTAAACCGTTGGGAATTTTGGCGAGGGATTGGTTGATGGTTTCTATATCTGCGTTGTTAATTTCTTCCCATCTTTGTCGTTGGGAAAATTCTTCGACTTTTTCCAGGTAGGGACGGACGAGGAAATTATCCCGCTCCATGCTGTTAACGTGGTTGTGGAGGTCGTCGAGGAGGGTTTTGCGAAGGTTTTGGTAGGTTGAGTTGTTTTGGTAGGGTTGTTGGTTGATAATGGTGGCTAATTCCAAGCGGGTTTTGACTAAGCGAGTGGTGAGACTTTCCCCCGGTTTCGCGTCGTTTTCTTTGATTTCCTGCTGGAAGTAGTCGAAGTTACTGCATAAATCGAAGACGAGGAATTTATTTTTATCTTCACCGATAGCGAATAAATCGGCACACAAACGGGTTCCCCGTCCTATCATTTGGTTGAATTTAACTTCGGAATATACGGGTTTGAAGAAGACTAAATTGACAATTTCCGGCACATCGACCCCCGTATCTAACATATCTACGGATACAGCAATGGTGGGCTGTTTATTCAGTTCGGAAAAATCATCTAGCAAGCTTTGAGCGTAGTCGTTTTTACTATCGATAAGTTGGGCAAATTGTCCTTTGTAGTGGGGATAATTAACATCGAAGCGTTCGACGATAAATTTAGCGTGGTTATGATTGCGGGCGAAAATGATGGTTTTTCCCAGTTTGTCACCACCATCGATTTTAATCCCAAATTCCATTAATATTTTTAAAGCTTGGTCTACCGTACTAATATTAAATAACCAATTATTTAAAGCTGCTGAGTTGATTTCGTCGGGGATTTCTCCCGTTTCCTCGTCACGAAATTTTTCTTCGTATTCTTCTTTTTCCTCTGGGGATAAATCCCGATATTTCACTCCCTTTCGCAAGAATTTAAACGGCACATTTACACCCTGGGGAGGGACTAAATAACCGTCACTAATGGCATCGGTGAGTTCGTAAGCGTAGGTGGGGACACCAGCCTCTAAATCGAATAAACGGTAAGTATCCCGGTGGACATCATTGCGAGGTGTAGCTGTTAAACCGACTAATAAACCATCGAAATAGCTAAACAAAGCCTGATATTTTTTATAAATAGAACGGTGGGCTTCATCGACAATAATTAAATCAAAATGACCGCAACCAAATATGCGTTTATCTCCATTGCTGCGATTAATTCTGTTGGAAATTGTCGGGTAGGTGGAAAGGACGATATTCGCATCTTCTCCATCGTCGTTGCTTTTAGTTAAATCGATTGCCTTTGCGTTGGGTAAATGGGTTTTAAATGCGCGATATGCTTGGGTAAGTAGGGCATTTCTGTCAGCTAAAAATAAGACACGCTTCACCCAATTCCCCCGCATGAGTAGATCGATTAACGCGATCGCAGTGCGGGTTTTTCCGGTTCCTGTTGCCATCACCAGCAGGGATTTACGTCCTTTTTTGCTGTCGAATACGTCGCTAATTCGGCGAATTGCTTCAATTTGGTAGCTGCGTCCAACAATATTGGTATCGACTTGGACTAAATTCAGCTTTTTACGGTTACTGCGACGGAAAATCAACCGTTCCAATTCATCTTTTTTGAGAAAACCTTGAACTTCACGGGGTGGGTAATTGGTGTCATCCCACATCCAATGATTGTAACCATTGCTGTAGAAAATTACCGGACGCTGACCAAAACGATTTTCCAAACAATCCGCGTAAAGTTTAGCTTGGTGCTTCCCCGCAGTTGCATCCTTGAGGGTACGTTTGGCTTCGACTAATGCCAAAGGTTTACCATTATCACCCCAAAGCACATAATCCACATAACCCTTACCGCTTTGGTTCGGCATTCCCTCAACTTCGTATTCCGTCCAATCCTTTTGGTGGATATTCCAACCCATTTCCTTTAAAAATACATCAATTAGGTAGCGACGGGTTTGGGCTTCATTGTAATTGTGGGAATCGGGAATGCTTGCTTGTTCCCGTTTAATGGCAGCAATTTCAGCTTTGAGTTGGGCAATTTCCGCATCAGTTTGTTTTTCCCTCGCTTCTGCAATTTGCCGCATTTCCTCAGCCAGGGAAAGTTTAGCAGCTAATTCCTTGAGTTGTAGCTGAGAAAGGTCAGATTCACCGGGTTTTGGAACTGTGGGGATGAGTTGGGGATTAAATTTGGTATCCGTGAGGGATTTTCTGTTATTTGCGTAGGAACGACACAGCCAAAATAAAACATGAAACAGTTCTTCAACGATGTGCAAAGCATCCTTGCTGTTGATGGGGGTAGCATCGTGAACGGCAATATTACCAATTTTCTGGATAGCGCGAACCTTGGGGAAAAGTCCCGGTTTGAGGTTGTCTTTGAAACTTGTCTCGTGAATCAAAGCACCCAGGCTGTTATCGTAGGGAAGTTGTAGGTAAGCATCGTTTGCATAGAGCCAATGTACCGCTTGCTCTAGGGTGAAGCGGGTATAAAAGCAACTTGCGCGGGGTGCGGTGTTGGCTAGGCTTTCGGCTAGTTTTGCGTGTTCGAGGAATTGGGGGAAGTGGGTACCCAGAAAGTCAAAGTTTGATGCCATCTCTACCTACAACGGGATTTTATCCTGTTATAGCGAATTTTGCGTGTTTTTGCGTAGGGGTTAAGTATCGAGGGTTTGGGTTTGGGTCAGAGTTCGCCACGGAAAGCGCTTTGGAGAAGGGAGTTGAAGAGGTTTTCAGATGATTGTAAAAAATCTTTCTGATGATTTTGTTGTTTCCAAAATAAATTAACTATTTGATGATATTTCAATTGCATATTTAAAGGAGGAATAGGTAAATTCAAAGTACGAAGTCTAGCCTTTGATATATTTGGCATTGAACCAGCTGAACCACTCGCTAATTTACTTATTTCAACGCGCATTGCTTTTTGACTCAACACTTGCCACAAATAAACTGGATTTATTGTATTTTTTAAGCACAAACGAAAAATAAGATCGGGTAGTAATAACTTGGATCGAGTTTGATGAACAAATGCTGATGCTCCAACAAGTTCGTAAGTATTCTTTCTTGAAAATAATAAATCACCAGACTTAACTTCTAGTTCTGGACGAGGAACTGTGTCCGGTAACAAAGCTTTATTTTCTGAAGGATTAAAATATCCCCAAGTTACCGCTCCAAGCTTTAATATTCCCCATTCATCAATTTCTGCTTCCCGTGAGTCACATTTTGGACTCCATCCAGATTCAATATCTGTTATAAGGTTTCCTAATTCGATAACCTCCCAGCCTTTGGGATTGGTAACGGGGTTGCCGAACATATCGAGAAACTGCGATCGCAATAATTCCTCAGTCAGTGCGATCGCTTCTTTGCGTTTCCTCCGCACTGCATCCGCGCGATCGAGTATTGCCGCAATCCGTCGCTGTTCCTCTAGCGGTGGTAGGGGGATTTGAAACTTCTCCATAATCCCCTTAGAAACTTCTTTAAAAGTTGTTCCTGTTCCTAAAGCTGCTATACAGCACTTCCGGCTATTATGAGGTACAGTAGCAGCAACTAGCAAACCAGTTTCTTAAATGTTGAGGATTTATTAAGTCGAGTGCAACTGAGATTAGTTTATCAACCATTTCTGTTGTAGTTGGAG
>JAAUPE010000054.1 GCA_012034595.1 Calothrix sp. CSU_2_0
TTAGGAGTTAGGAATTAGGAGTTAGGAGTTAGGAATTAGGAGTTAGGAGTTAGGAGTTAGGAGTTAGGAGTTAGGAATTAGGAGTTAGGAATTAGGAGTTAGGAGTGAGGAGTTAATTGGTTTTTTGAGAATAATTGAGAAGATGTTGTAGTTTGTAATTTTTTGTAATAAATCTCACTTCGTTTTTTGCACAGATTGCGAACTGTAACAGTAATACTTAAATATGTGAAGCGATCGCGTTAGAGTGATAAATGTCGTATATCTTACAGTTGGATGACGCAAAACTCAAATTTATCTAGTCACTTGATTCCATTATCTGCAAGGCAAAAGTTTGTGATTAAATTCACAGTACTTAGTGCTTTAGCAATCTTGATTGGTACTACAATCGGGAATATTTTAGTTTCTATTTCCGGTGTTTTACCGACTTCGTATTCGATTACAACATTGAATTTTTCTCATCTAATTTTATTGAAATTAATTCAAGAAATACCTGTTGCTATTAGTTTGGGTTTTTTCCAATGGTGGGGAATTAAAGCTTACATTCCTAGTATTTACTGGATATTTGTAACAAGTTTTGGCTATATATTAGCAAATACATTCCCTAATATTTGGTCTAATGTTGCGATTTATCAACTAGGACAAAATTTAATCAATATTGCAATTGGGTCTACTCTGATTACACCAATTTGCTATATAATTTTTGGAATTGTACAGTCTATATTCCTGAGCAAATACGTCACTAAAGCATGGAAATGGATTGCAGTACCATTTATATGTTGGTTGAGTTTAGCTATTTGGTTTACCCCTTTCAATATTCTTTTAGCAAGACTTCTAACTCCTCGCGAATATGGGAACTTTGCCCTTGCGATCGCATCTGTCAAATTAATTAGTTCTGCTCTAGTGCTGGGAATTGTTCCCGCAGTTGCTCTCTGCTTGCTGCGAAAAAAATAAACTCTACAATCTTTAGTAAGATAATTACATAGCTCGGTGTCTTCAATATATGTATGTGTATATGTTTATTTTCAATATATATTCCCATTATCAAGTGGTAAACCTAGACAATCAACAACTAATTGCTGATGCACAAGAAACAAGAATACCCAATCTAAAACTAAATCCAAAAATAAATCCAAAACTAAATCCAAAACTAAATCCAAAACTAAATTTAAATCCAAAACTCAACCAGAACCGAAATAATAGCAGCATGTCGTCACGTCGGGAAATCACCGATGATTCGCAGTTGCATTCATTAAAGCGACAATTGTTTAATCAAATTAACCCAATTTGGAGCGATCGCACAAATTTAACACAAGACTTAGTTTATCGGGTTGCAGTGGCTACAAACGGTAACATTATCGCGTATCAACCAATAGACATAACAGCACGCAACCAATTAAAAAGAACACCATTTCCCAAATTTATCCGTCAACCATCTATAATTCCCGGTTCGATAAATCAAACATTTGCTAGTTTTCGTGTTGTTTTCCGCAAGTCAGGAGCTTTAGAAATAAGTCCTTGGTGGGGTTTTCGCAAAACACCCGATGTTGTAGGTGATAAAATTACCGAATCCAGGATTATAAATAGGTTGCAACGACAATTAACAAAAAATTTGCGGCAATATTGGGATGGTAAAACTAGTTCCAAGCAAGACTTAAAATATCGTGTTGCAGTTAATAAAAGTGGCATTATTACCGACTACGAACCAATAAACCAAGTCGCTTACGATCATTTTCGAGAAACACCTCTACCATTTATGTACCAAGAACTTCACGGTTCTAATGTTGCAGCACCTAATGAAAAAGAACCATTAGCGCATTTTCGTGTTGTTTTTAAGCGAAATGGTTTATTAGAAATTACTCCCTGGAAATTATATTTGTTTAAATAATTCACAATTGGGAATAATTAAAAAATCACGTTTCTCCCAGACATGAAAGCTTAATATTGACTAGAATACAATATAGAATTTCTCATTTGGATGAAATATAGTCAAGGGTGGGGAAACCCCACCCCTACGTTTTTTTGATTAACTATTAACTATTAACTACTAACTACTAACTACTAACTATTAATAAACCATTATTGCCATCCAATGTAGCCATTACACCAACAGGTAAAGATGCATTACAACCATCGTGTCCAAAAGGTAATTCCGAGACAATAGGAATATTTAAATTACTTAAACGTTCGTGCAAAACTTCTTCACATGTAAAACTAGGAATATTTGTAGGTACTTCGCATTGACTAAATCTACCAACTGCAATACCTTTTACCTTAGCTAAAATACCACTCATTCGCCATTGCGTTAACATTCTATCGATGCGATATGGAGCTTCTCCCACATCTTCAATTGCCAAAATTACATTATCAAATTTAGGTTGGTAACTGGTACAAAGAAGATGAGTTGCAACCGTTAAATTAGCAGGTAATAAAACACCACTAACCACACCACTACCCCAACCATTACCTTTTAATTCACCAATCAAACGTCCTTCAACCCAATCAAACAGCCTTTGAATTGACCATTCTGGTTCTGTTGCAATTGTAGTTAAAACTGGTGCATGAACTCCAGAAATTCCTACTTTATAAAGACTCCATAATAAAGCAGTGATGTCAGAGAATCCAATTAACCATTTTGGATTTTCTTGCATCCAACTCCAATCTTCCAAAATGCGGGTACTGCCAAAACCACCACGGGCAGATAAAATACCTTTACATTCGGCATCTTCCCAGGCAAGCTTTAAGCGATCGCGTCTATCTTTATCTTTACCAGCTAGATATCCCCATCTGTCATCTATCTCTGGTATTACTTCTACACGATAACCGCGATCGCGCCAAATTTTGACACCACGTTCAAAAGGTTCTAATTCCCGTAGAGTACCACTTGGAGCAATTACTCGCAGTAAATCACCGGGTTTTAATGGTGGGGGAATAATTATTTTAGATTGCATAAAATTAAAATTAACGAATGTATTGCGTCTCTAACGATGTAAAATAGTCTGGAACCAATTTTCAAGTCGTAAACCTAATGCGTTGAGAGAAAAATCAGTTTCCGCTTGTTGACGACATGCTTGACGGTTAATTGTGTCTAACTTTAAAACCGCGTCAATTAACCCTGTAACGCTATCCGGTTCCACTAAAAACCCGGTTTTCCCATCTTGAATAATTTCTGCGGGACCACCTCGACTGTAAGATATTACAGGAACACCGCAAGCTAAGGCTTCAATCGTAACATTTCCAAATGCCTCCACCCAACGGGGAGTCATTAATACAGCTTTACATTCCCGGACAACAGACTGCATTTTATCCGTTGATAAAAATCCCAAATATTCGATTGGAGCATTTGGATAATCATTACAAATTTTCTGCCAGTATTGTTCATCTTGAATTTTCCCCATTATTTTTAGGGGAATATTGGTTTTCACAGCAACCTCTACCGCATCTTCTACAGCTTTCTCCGGAGAAATCCGTCCTAACCATGCAAGTTGATTTTTAGGTTTGTCGCAAAACTCATACAGCGACAAATCAATACCGCTACTCAAGTAATACAAAGGTGATATCAAATTGGGAAAAGTAGCACCTTGAGAATGTGTATAAAAGCCTATTGTGTGGGGAAATGCTTGTGAGACTTGGCAAATAATCTGGTCTAATGCATCGGAAAGTGAACCCATACTGACTAAATGCGCGATCGCGGTTTTGAAAAATGGAGTTAGGTAAAAAGGCAACCAATCGTAAGCAAAATTTACAATTAAGTCATATTCACCTTGTACTTGTCTGGCATACTCCCACATATTTGCCAAAACTGAGTTTACAGGCATTGTAATGGGGTCGTTGCGTTCTTGACTTTGGGCGATAATTTGTAAGTTACCAGGAATTTCGATGATTGGAAACTCATTGCACAGCGAACCACTCGGAGCGACTATTTGCAGTGTATGACCGCGCCGTAACATTTCTTTGGCAATATTATACAAACTTAACTCTACCCCACCACCAAGCCCAGTACCAAGTCCTCCCACAGGAGTGGAAACAAATAGTAATTTTAATGCTGGCGATGATGATAAATTATTTTGCATAAAAGTTTTTAACTGCGTACAACTTGGAATAATGTTGACAGATACAGGAATTTTAATTTTATGATGAAACGATTCCAAATCAGCTTATTGCTACTGCCATTTTTAGGAACTTTATTAGGAAGTTTTGTCTTCTCTGCCAACTCCCAAGCCGATTTGAAGGGAAATCTCAATGTTGAGATTGACGAATTGAGAAGTAATAGCGGAGAAGTTTGTGCAAACCTGTTTGCTAGTAGTAAAGGATTCCCCCAAGAAGAAAAACGCGCTATCCAAAAACAGTGCGTCAAAATTTCCGAAACACCACTTGTAATCAAGTTTGATAACTTGAAAGCGGGTAGTTATGCGCTGGTTGTAATGCACGATGAAAATAACGACAAATCTTTTAACCGTAATGACTTAGGAATGCCATTAGAAGGGTTTGGATTTTCGCAAAACCCCGAAATAAGCGATCGCGCACCCAAGTTTAGTGAAACAGCTTTTTTCGTCGCAGGTCCAGCAACTGATATCAAAATCAAATTACAATATATGGCTTTATTTTAAGCGATTTTCAGCAATAGCAAATTTCTTCTCTACAATCCCCAATTCTCAATCCCCAATTCCCTATTCCCCATCAAATAAACACGGGAGGATGAGAACCCCTACGATTTATCGAGGGGATGAAATCCGACTCGTAGCTTGCTTCCCGAAGGGTCGGGTTTTAACCCGTTGTTTAAACATTAGTTTTTTGGTAAAATTTCACTCATGATGTTGGTGAAAAACCCATAACAAAAAAAACATCATGATTTAATTAAAAGTAGCCGCACAGCTAAGTAATTAGTCGAGGCGGGTAGGGCTGTATGAACCAGTTAAAGCCACTTTGTGGCAGAACAACGTTGCGGAGCTCGGATTTTATCCGGCGTAGCAACAACAATTCAGAATCCACGTTTTTCAAAGCGTGGAGAGTTCAATTAATAAAATTAGGGCAAACGGTTGTTTGCCCCTACGGTATTTTCATGTATTTGGGGGTAATTGCGTTCTAATACGATCGCGATCGCCGCAGGTAAGATTCTGTGTTCTTCTGTTTGTATGCGCGAATGCAGGGTTTCTAGGGTATCGTTGGGCAAAATTGGTACGGCAGCTTGCATGAGAATTTCACCGCTATCAACTTCTAATGAAACTAAATGTACCGTACAACCAGCAATTTTTACCCCACTTGCTAAAGCTTGTTCGATTGCTCGTGAACCTTTAAAACTTGGTAATAAACTTGGATGAATGTTAATAATCCGATTGGGAAATGCATCAATTAGGACTTGTGTAACTATTCGCATCCATCCTGCCATCACCACAATTTCGACATTGTATTGTTGTAAAGTCTTGACAATTGCTGTATCTAAATCTTCGCGTTGTGGATAATCGCGGTGATTCAATAAAACTGCTGGAATATTCCCATGCTCTGCCCGTTTTGCCACGTATGCATCGGGATTATTGTAGATTAAAACCTCAATTTTGGCATTGAGTTGTCGTCTTTGAATTGCTTGAGCAACTGCTTCAAAATTACTACCACTTCCAGAAGCTAATATTCCTAATTTTGCTGGATTACCTCGACTTAATTCGTGACTGAGCAAATCCTTGTGAATCGGAGGACAAATCAAGCTTGAGGTCGAGTTAAAAGCAGCAGTTTCCATTGCGATCGCGAATATAGGGAAAATTGAAAGTAGAAAGGTTATCCAAACAATACTTAATACTTTATATTTAAATATTTAATTTCAAGAAGCTACATACATCAGAAATATGGGAGATGCAGTCAGATATCGCGCAAACTCTGCCAAGGGGATATTCCCGGAGGTTAAAATTGCGTCTTTAACATACATTTTTATTTGCGATCGCTTGGGTCGATAAATTTGATATTCTTTGGTGGAACTGTGGTTTGCGATATTCTGGCAAAGATGGGTGTATCAGTGGAAAAATTATTTGGTCTGGATTGACCTGGATTTGCATTAATGATTTCTAAACGCATTCTACCATCGGCAGTCATCTCAAAAATTGTTTCGACTTTTTGACTTGGGTCTTTCGGGATAATATCTAACTGCATTGGTTTTGCTTCGGAATTAACTTTGTAATTCATCCCATATGCAACTTTTCCAGATTCTACCCACATAAATAACTTTTCATCTGGAGTTAATATAAAATTTATTACTTGAGAATTCGCTAAATTTTTGGCTTGCCAATGTCCTATTAGTTGCTGCTTAATCAGATTAGTTAGTTGAATTGGTGATGTGGTTTGAGATGGTTGTGGAGTTGGATTTGCTTTCACGATTCCTTGCTTAACCACTATAGTCACGACAAAAACTAAGCTAATCAAGACAGTTCTTACTTTTACATGGAAAGTCAACTGCGATCGATTCAACTTAAAATAGTTCTTATTCATCGGTTATCCAAATTTAAAGGTTATCCAAATTTAAAATAATCTCACAATTATTGAATATTTGTGAACAATTTGCCATTAGGAAAGTAAATGGATACAAATCATACCACATTGAGACACCGTAACAATCAAAGTCACATATTAGATAATGATACTCTGGCGGCTTGGATTTTTCTCTCACCAGCACTAATTTTATTAGGATTATTTATAGTTTTTCCCATCATTTACCTGTTTATTCTCAGTTTTACTGCTGGAAATTTTACATCAGCAGGTACTTATTGGGTTGGGTTAAAAAACTATGCAAGATTGATATTTAATCCTGATTTTTGGCAAGTAATTGGCAATACTTTTTACTTCACTATTTTTACTGTAATTCCTAGCTTGATTATTCCTTTGGGTTTAGCAGCACTACTAAATAAAAAGATGGCAATGCGAGGTATTTTAAGAACAACTTACTTTCTACCTTCAATTGTTTCACTAGTTGCCGCAGGTTTGGGTTTTCGGTGGATATTTCAAACCGATGGACCAGTTAATGGATTTTTAAATATTTTAGGGATTGCACCAATACCTTGGTTGGGGGATACTTTTTGGGCAATGCCAGTATTAATTATTTTGAGTATTTGGAAGCAACTAGGTTTTAATATGGTTGTTTTCTTAGCAGGTTTACAAACAATTCCACCGAGTCGTTATGAGGCAGCTGAACTTGATGGAGCGAACCCTTGGCAGCAATTTTGGCATATTACTTTACCTGGGTTGCGTCCAACTTTAGTATTCGTAATTGTGACAACAATTATTTTTACTTTGCGAAGTTTTGAACAGGTTTATGTTATGACTGGTGGTGGTCCTTTAAACTCAACAAATTTATTAGTTTTTTATATTTATCAAGAGGCATTTTCTCAATTTGATTTTGGTTATGCAGCAGCAGCAGCAACGGTACTTTTAGCTATTACTTTAATCCTAGTTTATTTACAGTTACGAACTTGGACTGAAGATAGTTAATTGCACAAATTAATTTTATTCGATATCATATTTCTCTATTTCGCTGGCATAAGTATGTGTCTAATATACCCTTCTAAGAATATTCGGTATAGGCATAGCAGTGAAGTTAGAGCGATGCTCAACTGGATCGAGTTTCAGACAATGAATAATTTTTGTCGATGTATAGCATGTAAAAAAATCGGAAATGGTCAAGCTTTGATGACTCACATCACAACTAGATGACAAAGATACTAATTTAATTAGCTCTAAAAAACGGTTTTCCGTATTTTTCTAATTTTGTTTACGAAACTTTTCTAAATTTTAATCTTAATTTTTCTTTTCTTTACCTAATTAACCCGCAATATTACGCGATATCAGTGTAATCTCAAAATATAATTTCAAATCTAAATTCACCAATCAAGCTATTTCCACCATAAGTACTTCAATTAAGACATTTTGCACCCTTAAGTCGTAGGTAAATGCTGTGAAAAATCATACTGAGAAGCAAGAATCACTTTTAAGTAAAATTTTTAGCCAAGCTAGAGACGAATCATTATTATTGCAACGTCGGGATTTAAATGGATACGATTTAAGTGGAATCGATTTGAGTGGAATGGATTTAAGTGGTGTTAATCTAGTTGGTTCAGATTTAAGCAGAGCAAATTTACAAGGTTGTATACTCGCAGGTGCAAATTTAAGTGGTGCAAATCTTTCCCAGGCTAATTTACAAGAAGCTTATCTCTATGAAACATGTTTGTGCGAAGTTAATTTAACTGGTGCAAACTTAGCTAGAGTTAACTTATGTGGTGCTTTTTTATGGCGAGCTAAATTAAATCAGGCGAATTTATGGGAAACTTCATTATGTGGTACTGATTTAAGAAAAGCAGATTTGAGTGGAGCAAAGCTAATTGAAGCATCGCTGATTGAAGCTATTCTAATTAAAGCTAATTTTACAGGGGCAAATTTAAGCGGTGCAAATCTTTTTGAAGCGAATTTACACAAAGCTAATTTAACTAATGCTGATTTAACTTGGGCAAATTTGAGTACAGCGAATTTATTTGAAGCAAATCTCCACCAAGCCAACTTACGGAATGCAATCTTAACTGACACAATTATGCCAGATGGAGAAATCCATCAACCTCAGATAGTTTTCTGGGGATGAGGGGAAAGAAATTAGGAGTGAGGAGTTAGGAATTAGGAGTGAGGAGTTGGTCAATAGTCTATTTTAGAATTCACGTTTTGAGAAAATAAGAATCGCGATCGCAAGTAACATTGCGCTGTAAAGTAACCCATAACCTGCGTTAGAGAGTAGTGCAACTGAACCGGGTAATGCTTTCATCCCGTAAACTGCCTGGTTTTTTAAATCCAAACGGGATAAGTCGGGTAGTACAAGAAAAAGCCCTCTAGTAATGCGCTCAATGCTGGGATTCTGACTGAGATTGCCTAACTTGAGTAAATCCTGACTAATATTACCCATCAAATACACACCAAACGTCAAAGCTGTTGCCAGTAACGAACTGGTAAAAACACCCAAAGTAATTGCCACAGCAGCGATTAAACAAAGCTGTAAAATCAAAAATAAAGATGCGATCGCAATACTGGAAATTGAATAGGATACCTTGGCAATTTGCATAAATCCTAAAAAAATACCAGTCATTGTCACAATCAGGAATGCTAAAACTGCCGCTAATCCAATAAATTTACCAGTGATAAATTCAGCACGACTGACAGGTTTGGCAATTAACATCAAAATTGTACGTTTTTCGATTTCCTTATTCACCAAACTTGTACCGACAAATATTGCCACAATCGTACCTAGCGCACTCATTGCCGCTAAACCAAAATCGGGAAACATTTTCGCTTCCGTAGATGCTGCTAACTCTGGCAATAAACGCATCGTTACCGCCAAAATTAAAGCATAAACACCGATAATATATAAAATGCGATCGCGCACTACTTCTTTAAATACATTACTTGCGAGTACAAAAGGTCTACTTAAGTTCATACTTGTCTAAAATTAATAATTACTGCTATTTGGGTATGGGGCATAAAAAATATCACAATAAATATAGCAACTCAATTTCCCTTATCTTCCTCCCTCCAAAAACTACTGCTGGTTTGCTGGAGGAGAACCAGCGAAAAACTTCGGCATCGGATCGCACTGAACTTCAGCAACGAGAATTTTTTCACCAGGTTTTTTAATATTTACTGTTCCTGCATCAGCTGCGATTGAAACTGGATCGATTTGGCAGGATTTACGCAAAAAATAGCCTTTAGAACTCGAACTCGGACCATTCCAAATACTTAATAAGTCTAATTGATATCCACCCCCTTTTTTGTTATATACCCTTGCGTCAACATTCCATAATTGCCATTCTTCAATTCTCTGTGGTTGTTGACCATTATCAACCTTTTTACCACTTTGTTTATCCAAGTTTTGAATTACCTCTTGCCCCAAAGCATTTACCCTTCCCCTGACATTTCCGGCAGCATCTTTTCTCAGAGGTGCTTCAATTAACCAACGTTCAGTTTCTTCTACCCAAAGTCTATTATCTAATTGTTCTTGAACTCTTGGTTGTAAGCGATTTAAAATTAAAACACCATTTTCAGGAAGTTTTTTTCGTGCTTCAGTTCTCACGACAAAAGTGCTACGGCTAATATCATCAGCTTGAATACTAGGATATTGTTTAACCCATCGATCGATAGTGAAGTAAAGTTGCAACCAACAGCTTAATATTAAACTACAAGCAACTAAAACAATAATTCTTTGGCGTATTTCTGCTTTTGGAAGTTGACGTTTAACATCAATTCCACTACCTTCAAAAAATTCTGGAATTGCCGTCAGCATAGCTGATATTGAGGGCCATAAAACAATAGTTCTTGTTGTTAGCACATCTTGCTCATGTCCAAAGGCAAAAACGCTAATCAAAAAGCCAGTTATCACTGCCCCAATTGGCATATTTGTACCGGGAACAAGTAAGGGTTGATCGGTTGTATACCAAGATGTCCCAGCAATTAAAAAGAACCATCCAAAAAAGGCAATTATATTCTTGATAGGTGGTTCAGACAGCGATGACATTATCCAAGAAAAAAGACTTAGATAAATGAGTGTTTGCCAAGAGTATGCACTAGGGGGAATAAAAATTCTACGGACACGCTCGTAAACAAATTCAATAATACCAAACAGACCAAATAAATCTCTTACTATTTGCATATTTCCTGGTGATTAGTTATGAGTTGGTAGTAGTTGGTTGATAGTTAATCATTAATGTATTTTCCATTCCGGACTACAAATTAAAAATTATCCATAACCGATGAAAATTAAGCATTAATTCTTAGCTATTCGCCCGAATTATACGCAGCAAGATAATAATACTAATCAGACTATAACTCAAAGAATTGGCAATCAACATCGTCGTTAACAAATTAGTATTTTGCAACCTCAATTTACCCATGCGGCGTGATGTTTTACGAGTAGAAGATTGTTCCTCAGATTGAGGCTGAGGTGCTTTACTAACATCTCGTAAAGAAAGCAATGCCAGCTTTAGCAAGGCAAATTTAATTAAAAAAGTTGCAAAGAAAATAATAAAAGCAGTTATAAAAACTAAGCCGCGAATACTCGGATTAAACTGGTCAAAAAATACGACATTAATTAAATCTGACTTTAATTGTACTGGTAAAATTGGCTCAATTAGAAAAAATATCAGCCATCCAAGTGCCCCTGAAAATAGATTGATACCGATTGAATAAAAGATACTAGTACGTTTGTCAAATTTGAGCCTAATTGCCAGAATATAAGCTTCAACCGGGATTGTAACTGTAAAAAATAAAAAATTGAACAAGATTGCTCCCAGTGGAAATACTGGGGCTAAGTCAAAAAAGGGAAAACCTGGTAAATCAAACATACGACTGTTGGGTGTATAACTTGAGAAAGTATAGCTGCACTGTCGTGACTTTTGGGGTAAATTATCTCATTCTTCCAACTTTTTGAGGTTGTTTGATGGGTAATTTGCCCCATAAATTAACATTGAAAAGAGTGAACTACCTACACTGTCCTTTCGTTACAGTGTGAGCATTCTTGCTGTTTCAGGTAAATTAGACTCTCAAAGCCGCTAAGAAAGCAATTTGCAAATAATCTACCATTCTCAAGCCATATCTTAGGTATAAAGTCAGGGATTATATTAGTTGATGCAAGTAACCATAAGCCAAACTTAATCCCATAATCAACTTTTGGCACAGCCTAAGATTGTATAAAATTTATTACCAACAATTCAAGACTTTCTCTTCCCGATAGTACAAAAGCTTCGGTAAGATATAAAACGCCACGTTACAGCTTTTGGGAAGATGACAAGGAACGGCATCGGTATTCGCACAGCACAAGTGCGTCAACAAAGGGTGACAGGGCAAATCCACGTTTATGATGGTGCGGGCAAAGGCAAGTCTCAAGCTGCCTTAGGTGTGGTTTTGCGCTCGATTGGTCTAGGTATTAATACACCAAACAATTCTAACCGTGTCTTGTTGCTACGGTTCCTTAAGGGACCGGAACGGGATTACGATGAAGATGGCGCGATCGCAGCTCTCCAAAGCGGCTTTCCCCACCTAATCGACCAGGTTCGTACCGGGAGGGATGAATTTTTTGGAGTTGAAGATATCATTAGTTTCGATCGCGAAGAAGCAGCACGGGGTTGGAATGTTGCCAAAGGTGCGATCGCTTCTGGTTTGTACTCAGTTGTAGTTTTGGATGAAATTAACCCCATCCTCGATTTAGGTTTACTTGAGGTTGATGAAGTCGTCAAAACTCTTAAATCTAAACCCCACGAATTAGAAATAATTGCCACAGGAAGAGCTGCACCACAACAACTACTCGATATTGCCGATTTACATTCGGAAATGAAGCCTCACCATCACGAAGCTGCGGAACTTCACGGAATTGAAGGTATTGAAATTTATACGGGTGCAGGCAAAGGAAAATCTACAAGTGCTTTAGGAAAAGCATTACAAGCAATCGGTCGCGGTATAAACCATCCAGGTTCCACCCGCGTATTAATAATGCAATGGCTCAAAGGAGGAAGCGGTTACACCGAAGATGCCGCGATCGCAGCTTTACAGCAATCCTACCCTGAAGTTGTAGACCACCAACGCTGCGGGCGTGACGCGATCGTCTGGCGAAACTCCCGTCAAGAACTCGATTACGTCGAAGCCGAACGGGGTTGGGAAATTGCCAAAACTGCGATCGCTTCAGGATTATACAAAACCATTATCCTCGACGAACTCAACCCCACAGTCGATTTGGAGCTATTGCCTGTGGAACCTATCGTCCAGGCTCTACTCCGCAAACCCCGCGATACAGAAGTTATTATCACAGGTCGTTGTCAAAACCAACCTGCATACTTCGATTTAGCGACAATACATTCCGAAGTTTACTGTCACAAACATTACGCTAACCAAGGCGTTGAACTCAAGCGCGGTGTGGATTATTAAACTGGTAACTAGATTTCTAGTTATTAATTGTTAATTTTTCCCCAGATTTTTATCAAAAGAATAGCAAAGGTTGCAAACTAAAATTCTAGAGGCTGTGTAAATATGAAATCTAAGATTTGGATTGTGTAGGGTTAATTTTGAGGAGAGCGATCGCGGTGCTAAAAAATATTTTGGTAGCTCTGGACGATTCGGATATTTCAGAACGTGTGATGGAAAGCGTGCTGAAGCTGATTTTACCCAGCGATGGTAAAGTGATTCTCTGTCACGTATTTCCCACATCAACTTCCGAGATGGAACACCCAGCAGACCGTCCATACTCCGAATCATCAGCCATTTCATATTTACAAGTCGAGAAGCAGTTACAATTATACCAGGCTGAGTTGCCTGTTGATAGCCATCTTGAACTTGTAAATGGCGACCCTGCGGAAGAGATTATTCGTCTGGCTAATATCCACAAGGCTGATTTGATTGTAATTGGTAGTCGTGGTTTAACTGGGATGACGCGAATTGTCCAAGGTTCGGTTAGCAGTCAAGTTGTTGAAGAAGCGCATTGTTCCGTTTTGGTTGTCAAACCAGGATAGAAAGAAAAAATTAAGCCCTGAATTAAAGATTTTAATAAATACCTGAAGAAATATTTTGATAATTCCATGCGATCGCATTAAGTCCAAGTACTACAAATGTGCGATCGTTTTATTCTGCCTCCTGATTCCTTTTCTGGATATCAGCAAAATATACCTAGATACGCCAAAGTTAGTTTATGAAAAAATGACTAATACGAAAATGTAAAACTTAAAATTTAGTATTAATTTAGCTAATAATTTGCCGACAACTAGATTCACAATTACGCTGACTACGAATGCAACCGAATTCTGCAAATCTTTGACTATGTTTGTATACTGTTGGAAATGCCAGTAAATATAAGGGGATTTTGGTTAATCTCCAAATTAATCTGCCGAAAGAATGGAGAATATCCCAAGCTTCAGCAATACTTGGTTCTTCAAAAAATTCATCAACTTCATTTTTAAAAGCTTGCCATTGGGAATTTATTGTTGGTGGATGGCATTTGTCATATGCTGCCATCCCCGTATTATAATTTTCAATTATTTTGATAATAGACATATAACTCTAGTTTAATTTATAGCGTTTCCCAATCAAGTTAAATACAACCCACCCCAGAGCAGGAAAAGCTATAGTGAATTTTTAATTTTATCTAAATTTTAATATATACTTTTTCTTCAAATTCACACTATTGCAATTTAGTTAAATCGGATTCTGCTATTTGTCTTACAATTACAAATAACTTAAAAGAAGCTAAAAATCATTTCCTTCAAAACTATATTAACAAACACCAATAAATAATGGGTGGGAATACCCCACCCTACAAATAATACAATCTATGGATATGTATTTGAGAGGCTTGATTAACTAAAAATCCGTTAACTCAAGACCCAATTCACTAAAGTACGGACACCATAACCAGTCGCCCCCGGATTATTTATACCATTCTCCTTGTCAGTCCAAACTGGTCCCGCAACATCAAGATGTGCCCAAGCTGGGGTATCCTTGACGAATTGCTTCAGGAATAGGGACGCAGTAATCGAACCACCTGCACGTGGTCCAGTATTTTTCATGTCGGCAATCCCAGACTTTAAACCTTCAAAATACTTGTCTTCCATCGGTAATCGCCAAATTTTCTCACCTGCGGTTTCTGCGGCTGTTTCTAGCTGCTTTGCCAAGTCGTCATTAGGTGTAAATAATCCAGCAATATCTTCACCCAAAGCTACCACGCAAGCACCTGTCAGCGTCGCTAAATCAACGATCGCTTCCACACCCAATTTATCGGCATAAACTAAAGCATCAGCCAGGGTTAAACGCCCTTCAGCATCAGTATTGTTAACTTCGATAGTTTTGCCATTCGATGCCGTCAGAATGTCTCCTGGGTGCATTGCTCGACCGCTAATCATGTTTTCCGTCACGGCAGAAATAAAATGTACTTCCACATCAGGTTTAAGTTGGGCGATCGCTTTAGCTGCACCTAATGTTGCGGCAGCACCACCCATGTCAATTTTCATGGTTTCGATACCACTTCCCGCACCTTTGATATTTAGACCACCGGAGTCAAAAGTTAAACCTTTACCAACGATCGCAATTTTTCGACGGGGTGTTCCTGCGGGTTTGTAGATGAGGTGGATAAATTTTGGTGGTATTTCCGATGCTTGAGCAACACCCAAAAAAGCACCCATACCGAGTTTTTCGCAATCTGCCTGCTCTAATATGTGCAGTTGCAAACCGTGGTCATTAGCAATGGCTTGGGCTGTTTCTGCCATTGTAATCGGTGTTAAGGAGTTAGCTGGTGCTGCGACCAATTGACGAGCCAAAATTACCCCGGAAGCCACTTGATTTGCGCGGGTAATTGCTGCTTCCTGTCCGGATAAACCGAGTAAATCGACTGTTTCTAGCTGTGTTGGTTTCTCTTCGGGTTCCGATTTAAACCGGGTATCTTGGTAAAGAGCCAGTTGTACACCTTCTGCGATCGCTTGGGCAGTGGCAGCAGTATCATTATTGGCGATGGGCAGGCTAATACCGAGAGTTTTGCACTTTTGTTTTTTTGCTAACCTGGCAGCAGTTGCCGCAGCACGTCGCAGAGTTTCGATTTTGAGTGCGTCGGGTTTACCCAAACCAACCAAAATAACTTTGCGGATTGGACTACCTACTCCCACACGGGTAACTGCAACGCTACCGAGTTTACCTTTAAATTCTTCTTCGGCGATTAATTCTTTTAATACACCAGCGAATTTTAGATCCAGAGTCGCTAAATCGCCAGTTATTTCTGTAGCATCTTCAAATAATCCAACAGCTAAACCATCTCCAGACCATTCTAAGAGAGAGTTATTCGTTGCTCGAACTTCCATTTTTTTATATTGTGTCTCAACTAACATGTACCAGTATTGCTTAATTTTCCCTAGTTGTGGTTTTTAATTGGGTATATTGTTAGGGGCGAATTGAGATTGTAGAGGTAAATTTGATATTGTAATACCAATAAACGGACACAGAGAGAAGGTAAGACTGGTTCGCCAGCACATCTCAGCGAAGTGTCAAAACCAGAAATCCTGATATCCTTAAATTAAGGACACTTAGACTGAGGAAAAACTAATGGCTGTAGACGAAAGTACATTAGATTTGGTAACTGGTGGAATTGCGATCGCGATTCTTCTTGGTGGGATGTTAATGATGTTTACCACTGTTTTTACAACCAAGAGTAGGTAAAATCTAAAAGTGTCAGGAATTTATGAGATCGCATTACTGTGTCGTTAAGTTATGCGAGATGAATCCTAACCCCCTGAATCCCGACTCTCCTACCAATGGTCCCATTCAAACTCTGCCAGAAGCAACAAGCAAGACACCATTAATGTACCTGTAGCGAGAAATTGCCATGCGATAAAGTAGGGTAATAAAAAAATAGCGATCGCATGTATTACCCCTGTAAAGAGAATAGTACGCGATCGCACTGCAAAACCAGTACATAAATATCCTAAAGCACTCAATCCTAACCACATAGGACAAAGATTTAATAGTATTTCTCCCCAACTAAATATAATTCCTAAGTTGGTCAAAATCACTCCTACCAACATCAAGAAAACCCAACAATAAAGCACCCATTCTACTTGCCTTCTTTTTACCCAATAGCTACTCCAATTCATCATTACAGTAGTTCCAATACAACTCAAAACAGACCATAACCCAGCTTGTAAACCCCAATTTAGAGGAAAAAATTGTGCTGTCACAAACATGGGAATCAATAATAAACCCCACAGAATAAATGCTTGATCGATACGAGTATAGTAAGTCGAATAAAGTTTAATATGTCCGATGTACCAATTGACTTGCCACAATCCTTCTAAATCTTGAATATCTAAAGCTGCCCGTTTGCGTCGTAACGGGGGTACGGAATCGTTAAAGAAACTCATATTATTTGGTTTTTGCTGATTTTTAAGTTAATATTCAGTTTTTTAGTTAACAAGTGGTGACAATTGACCGTATTCTTGTGTTTACATGGCTTTATCTTGCTTTAGCAACATCTAATTATTAATCTGTCTTTAGTTGCGATTGTAGCTATTTTATATTCTGTCTGTCGTCAGAGATTCTGTTATTTTTTTTACAAAATATCTCAGAATAAATTCGTCCTTATGTCGGAGATTATGACCGAATTTTAGATTTTAGATTTTAGATTTTGAATTAAACATTCTGTTAGGTAAAATCTAAACAGGTCTCAAACCCCCGAATTAAAACGCGAGAATAAATCCAAAATCCGTCTTGAAAAGTTTGACGCTAACGTCACTTCTCTCCGCACAAGAGTGACTTCGGAAACCGAACCCGTCAACTTTTGTTTTCGACACGCTACGCTTAGTTTACTTCTCCCTGCTGAGTACGCAAAATCCAAAATTTTTAATTAAAACCCCTGCATTCATGTATGGGGTTAATCTAAAATCCAAAGCTTGTACTGAGCGACAGCGAATGTATCCAAAATCCAAAATTGTGTGACTTAATAAATTTAGTAGTTGAACTATGGTTCGATTGTAGCTGGGTATTTAACTGGATATTTAACTGGATATTTAGTATCATATTTGTCAAAATTTTCTCAAAATAGTTTGTTAAATAACTTATACAATCTTCAAAAGTCTGGTGTATGAGATTGCAATTAAAGATTAAACCTAAGATATATGCTTAATGTTTATTTTGTAATAATTACTAAGAAAAGTATCTTTTCATTGCAAAAAATAAAAACATCTTCAAACTTCATCATTAAAATTTGCAGATAAAGCAATCATTCCTCTTACCTAAAAACATTTGCGATCGCCAATTATGCGTTCTTTATTCTTGCACTAGAACTTCACCTTCCATCTTTTAATACCAGTTTAAGGCATATTGTGATTTATGTAACGTATTGTAAAGATTAATAAAAAATAAAACTTTAACTAAGATTTAAAGATTGCGATCGCGAATAACTATATTCAAAGTTGGGTTTGTGATAACCATATTGTAGAGACTCAGATTTCCCTCCAGGCAAAAGTCAGAGTCTTTGTACAAGGTAAAGGTTTAAGGAATTTGAGGAGTTATTGAAGAAGTTCAGAAAAGCCTAACTAAAAAAATTCTGAACATCAAGTAAATAGCTTCAACGATTAGAAATGTTCTTTTCTATTTCGCTGGTGGTAGCAAATCATCAGTGAAACTTTGCATCACCATGACCACCAAGAATAAATTTAGGAGAAAGAATAATGTTTTGGAAATTAGCAGTTAGTGCTTTGGTATTACCAGCGTACTTAGGATTTGGGGCAGTAACAGCAGAAGCTGCCGTACTCCAGAAGCAAGAAGTTACCACTATTGCATCCCAAAATCATGAAATCTTAGACACCACCAGCGCACTCCAACAACCTGAATATATCGCCAACAATTACGACGATTGTAACGGTGGATATAGAAGACGAAACAATTACTATCGTCAAAATTCCTACCGTCAAAACTCCTATCATCGTAGCAACTACCGTCCTCGTTACTATCAAAACTCTTACCAAGGTGGACATGGTGGTAGACACAATAATGGATATTACCGCAACAACTACCAAGGTGGACACAATGGTGGACACAATAATGGATATTACCGCAACAACTACCAAGGTGGTGGTTACAACCATTAATTTGGGAGTTAGAGAATAGGAATTAGGGAGTAGGGAATAATCTTATTCCCAATTCCCAATTCCCAATTCCCAATGCCCAATTCCCAATGCCCAATTCCCAATTCCCAATGCCCAATTCCCAATTCCCAATTAGCTATTCAAAACCTGATTTAATAAAAAAGCAAGGGCAGCACTTCCTAGAGGAACCGTTAGATTATCAATTCCTAAAAAAGAAAATGTCTCCAAAGCAGTCGCTGCGATCGCAACAGCTAGCGACACAACCCAAGTTTGCCAGACATTTCCTTGGACGGTACATAAAATCAAACTGGTGATAACATAGCTGACGAGGGTCATCGAAAGAGAACCCTCCCAGCTTTTTTGTCCACCAAAAATATGATATTTATGCTTGCCGAAACGTTGTCCAATCAATGCAGCGAATCCATCACCCCAAGCCATAATTAAAATGCCCAATGCAGCATAATATGGTTGGTGTAAGTACCAAAACCAACCAACTAAAATGCCAATACTCAGCGCATAGAAAAACGTTCCCAAGCTTTTGCGTCCAACGCTATTAATGCCGGGTAGAATCGGAAAACGGTAAGATATTAATGTGACAGCGCTTGCTATAATTGAAGCTGAAATACCCAGAATTGCAGGTATATCAAGTAGCCATGCCAGCAAAATAACATTACCCGTGCCGATATGAACAATTTTTCGGACAATTTCGGGGTTTTTATTGGTTGAACTGTCTACAATCCAAGCGATGGACAAAACTAAAGTTATCCAAGTTGCAACGCTGGTAATTTGCAACCACAGGGGATAATCGGATTCCAAGCTAGTAAATATATTTATCAAAGATGCAGTTATATCTATAAATTTCCTAACATCTACTAATTTATCGGATTTGGGTGACAAGAATGAAGTTAGCAATGATTTGGTTAATTAAGGGATACCGAATGTTTATTTCCCCCCTATTCCCGCCGACTTGTCGTTTCCAACCCACTTGTTCCATGTATGCTATTGATGCGATCGCAAGATTTGGAGCAATCAAAGGCAGTTGGTTAGCGGTTCGACGTATTTTGAAGTGTCATCCCTTCCATCCCGGAGGTTACGATCCTGTACCGGAAATTGCTGGAAGTGAGAAAAAATCTTGTTCTTGCTGCGAACGTAAGGAAGATTAAAGCTAATCATCGCATTTATATTCGGTATTTTCAAAAATTAACTACTAACTATTAACTCCAAACTCCAAACTCCTAACTCCTAACTCCAAACTCCTAACTCCAAACTCCAAACTCCAAACTATTAACTCCAAACTCCTAACTATTAACTCCAAACTCCTCACTCCAAACTCCTAACTATTAACAAACAATGCCAAAAAGACCTTATCACCATATTCCTATTATTGAATCAAAAGAAGCACTTATAAAAATTCCCCTAGAAAAATTTGCAGTTGAAACACCCCATCCTTATGAAAAACTTGGGGCACCTTATGGTAAACATTCACCTTATTTTTTGCGTGAAACTGTTGTTAATAAATTAATTACAGCCCAGGATTATCTTCAACAAAAGTATTCTAACTGGTATATTCAAATATTTGATGCTTATCGTCCTGTCGAAGTGCAGCAATTCATGGTGGATTATAGCTTTGCACAAGCGTTACAAGAAAAAGGATTAGTAGAATCAGAATTGACAGAAACGCAACGCAAATATATTTGGGAAGAAGTATATAAAATTTGGGCAGCACCAAGTTTAGATATTGCAACTCCACCCCCCCATAGTACAGGTGCAGCAGTCGATATAACCTTAGTCGATGGTAGCGGTAAAACCCTAGATATGGGTTCCCCCATCGATGAAATGTCCGATCGCTCGATGCCAAATTATTACGCTAATAACTCCCATCCACAAGCAGCTACATACCATCTAAATCGGCAACTGCTTTGCGATGTCATGGAAAAAGCAGGTTTTCATCGTAACCCACGGGAATGGTGGCATTTTTCATTTGGTGACCAAATGTGGACTTGGCATCACAATCAAGTAAACCCAAATAACACCATGACAGCAAAATATGGAAGGTTATTGTTGATTAATAGTTAGGAATTACGATACAAGGTTGGGTGTCAGCGAGTGCATAATCCAACATCAATCTACATCATCCAAATTTAATACCAATTTGAAAAAAGAATGTTTAGTATTGCGCTAAACCTATGTGTTGCAATGATTTCTTGAATTGGTATAGTCCACATTCTTAAGTCGTCTAAAATTTAATATTTAAAGAAACTACGAATGTTGAGCTAAGATTAATAGCTTTATGGTAAGAGCATCCCAATTTGTAGTCTGTTTTCTGGAAATCCCCGATTGGCGATCGCGTTTTAAAGAGAGATTTTATACCAATTTGAAAAAATAACGCGACAGATGGGTTTATAGGAGATTTAGCATTGCGCTTTACCCTTACAGATTATCTATGTGTTGTAATGATTTCTTGAATTGGTATTAGTTTCCCATTCCCTGAGCTTGTCAAGCACCTTCAGACATTAATATCGTAACTTCAACATATAGTTAGAAAACTACCTATTATTTAAAGATTTTGTAAAGCTTCAGATTTGCTTCATATTGCTGAAACTAGTATTTGTTATTTTGCTAATGGTATTGACAAAAGCGAATAACAAGAATAAGGCAAAAATCTTAACCTTTAATTTTGTGCTTCTCTGAAAATTTACTGACAAAGTATATTTTTGATGAATTTTTGACTATGGGCTGGGTACTCTAGTAACAGAGTAACTACAAATTGAAAATATCTCTAAACGATAGGAAAAGTATGAGAATTTTGGTGACGGGCGGAGCTGGGTTTCTTGGTTCCCATCTTATCGACCGATTGATGACTGCTGGGCACGAAGTTATTTGTTTAGATAATTTTTATACGGGTAATAAGAATAATATCCTCCAATGGATCGGTAATCCCAACTTCGATCTCATTCGCCACGACATCACAGAACCGATTCGGTTAGAAGTTGACCAAATATACCACTTAGCTTGTCCAGCATCCCCCGTACATTACCAGTACAATCCGGTGAAAACCGTAAAGACCAATGTTATGGGAACCCTAAATATGCTCGGTTTGGCAAAGCGTGTCAAAGCGAGATTCTTTTTAGCATCTACTAGCGAAGTGTACGGTGACCCAGATATTCATCCGCAACATGAGGAATATCGGGGTAATGTCAATCCAATTGGCTTGCGAGCTTGCTACGACGAAGGTAAAAGGCTTGCCGAAACTTTAGCATTTGATTACTATCGCCAAAATAAAGTTGATATCAGAGTTGTTCGCATCTTCAATACTTACGGTCCGCGAATGTTAGAAAACGACGGTCGCGTTGTCAGTAATTTTATTGTCCAAGCTTTGCAGGGTAAACCCCTAACAGTATACGGTGATGGTCTGCAAACCCGTAGCTTTTGCTACGCTTCTGACCTCATCGAAGGATTTATTCGGTTGATGAATAGCGACTACGTTGGTCCTGTAAATATTGGTAATCCTGGGGAATATACAATTTTGCAATTGGCTGAAGCTGTGAGAGATATGGTTAATCCGGGTTCGGAAATTAACTTTGAACCCCTGCCTTCCGATGACCCCCGTCGTCGTCGTCCCGATATTACCAAAGCTAAGACCTTGTTAAATTGGGAACCAACTGTGCAGTTGCAGGAAGGACTAAAACTGACCGTTGAAAATTTCCGCGATCGCATGAACAAAAATACCGATTCGGCAATTCTTGGCAGTCGCAGTTAGTTATGACTAACCACGGGGAACCATAATATTGGCGATTTAACAGATTTGATACCACCCCTATAGAACGAGGATTTGAACGAATGCGCGTTTGTGTAATTGGAACTGGCTATGTTGGATTGGTAACAGGTGCGTGCTTGGCACATATTGGGCATGATGTCATTTGCATCGATAACAACGAAGAAAAAGTCAAAATCATGAAATCCGGGCAGTCACCGATTTTTGAACCGGGACTATCGGATATTATGCAGTCGGCAATCCAATCTGGGAAGATTGAATTTTCTTCGGATATTGCTGCTGGGGTTGCCCACGGTGAAATTTTATTTATTGCAGTGGGAACTCCACCCCTACCCACTGGTGAAAGCGATACCCGCTATGTTGAAGCTGTTGCCCGTAGTATCGGTGCAAATCTCAACGGTGGTTACAAAGTTATTGTAAATAAATCTACAGTACCTATCGGTTCCGGTGACTGGGTACGGATGATTGTCCTCGATGGCATTGCCGAACGTCAAAAGCAATTGGTGACAGCAGGTAGCGCACCAGCAGAACGTTTACCCGAATCTCCCGAATTTGATGTTGTCAGTAACCCCGAATTCTTGCGCGAAGGTTCGGCTGTATTTGATACCTTCAACCCCGATCGCATTGTCTTAGGTGGTAACAGCAAAAAAGCGATCGCAATGATGCAGGAATTGTATGCTCCCATTGTTGAACGCAAATTTGCCGAAAATAAATCTTTGCCTGCTGTACCCGTACTCGCAACTGATTTAAGTTCGGCAGAAATGATTAAATATGCTGCTAACGCTTTCTTGGCAACCAAAATCAGCTTTATTAACGAAGTTGCTAACATTTGCGATCGTGTTGGTGCTGATGTGACTCAAGTTGCTAAAGGTATCGGTTTAGACTCCCGTATTGGTAGCAAATTCCTCAACGCTGGTATTGGTTGGGGTGGTTCCTGTTTCCCCAAAGACGTATCCGCATTGGTTCACACTGCTGATGACTACGGTTACGAAGCTCACTTGCTCAAAGCAGCCATTAGCGTCAATGAACGTCAACGTTTAATCGCTTTGGAAAAACTTCAGCAAGCTCTGAAAATTCTCAAAGGAAAAACCATCGGTTTACTTGGTTTAACCTTTAAACCCGACACCGACGATTTGCGCGATGCTCCTGCACTCATCTTGATCGAGCAACTCAACCGCTTAGGAGCCAAGGTCAAAGCTTATGACCCTATTATCTCCCAAACTGGGATGCGTCACGGTCTTTCTGGTGTGTTGGTGGAAACCGATGCCGAACGTTTAGCAGACGGTTGCGATGCTCTGGTACTAGTTACTGAGTGGGATCAGTTCAATAACCTTGATTATGTAAAAATGGCTAAGTTTATGAGCCATCCTGTAATTATCGACGGTCGTAACTTCCTCAATCCTGAAGTCATGCAAGAAGCTGGTTTCCAATACATTGGTGTTGGTCGATAGTTAATCGTACACAAACGCAAAATATCGCGTCTGTTAATTAACAAATATAATGCCGCTAATTAAAAAATTGGCGGCATTATTTATAATTGGAAAATTTTAACAATATACCAAATTAAATTTTTCTGGCTGATGTTTTTTACTATTTACTAAATTCAAAAAAATTTCTTCTGCAACTGCTTTCACAACATTAATACTGACAGAATTTCCCAGTTGATAGTAAGCCCTATCATCATTGATATGAATAATAAAGCTATCGGGAAAACCTTGAAGTCTTGCAGCTTCCCTTGGTGTAATTCTTCTTATACGTTCTTTATGATAAATTCCCAACCTATTAGCATCACTGGCTGCGTCGCTTTCTGAAAATCAACTAAAGCACGGGTTAATCTTTCTAACCTTGGTGCAGTTAGCTGGGAATGGGTTCTTAGAGTCACGGCAACCCTTGGTGCTGGCAAATCCCATAATCCCGGTGTTGGTTTCGATTGTAGCGCCCAAACGGGGTCAGGAGCGAGGAAATGGGATACTTTCCACTCAGTTAATAATTCAGCACTTTTTGCATCTCTAACGCTTACCTGGTTACAACCTGCAAAGGTTTTTCGAGCTACCCATTTAGTTTGCGATCGCAGCAAAGGACCAATTCCTTGTGCCCATGCTACCGTTTTTAAACCCATTTTTTGCGCTAGTGCCATCAAGCTGACATAATAAAAGGGGCTAATTGCGAGAAGAGGAGGGAACAATTAATATTTTGTTATTCTCAAGTCTAAATTTCACAACCTAAAATCCAAAATATAAAGTTGAAAATCCAAAATCCAAAGCTTGTACTGAGCGACAGCGAATGTATCCAAAATCCAAAATCCAAAATCTAAAAGATGATTTCTAAAGAAGCTTTATTTGCCTTTTCCTTATTTCCGTATCTCGGCTTTTTGTGGTTCATTACTCGTTCGGGACAAATGCCTAAGTTAGCTTTATATGGCTTTTATGGAACATTAGTGTTTGTTGCTGTGACGATTCCGGCGGGGATTTATGCTTTAGTTCATTATGGGGATACTTTAGCAAATGTTGATTGGTTGCACGGTAGCGCTGAGGTTTTTTTGACTTTGACTAATATTTTAGTGGTGTTGGGTTTTCGTCAAGCTGTGATGGAACAGAAAAAGTCAATTTCGGAATCACAAAAATAATAGTTTGATATTTCGAGGTTTTCCTTAGCGATCGCTTGTTATTTAAGGAGTGTGGGTAGGTGCGATTAAGCAATGAATACTTTAGTCTGTAGAACTTTTGTATTCAAAGCCCTAATTTAATATTTATGCAAACCAGTCAATTAGATAAAATATTAGGGCAAAAAATACAGTATCTTCGCACAAATAAAGGTTGGTCTCAAGAGTATTTAGCAGAAATAACAGGTCTGCATAGAACCTATATTAGCCAGCTAGAGCGAGGACTTAAAAGTCCGTCTGTTAGGGTTCTTAGTCACATTACTCATGCCTTAAATATAACAATGAGTGATTTTTTGCGAGTTGTGGAGGAATCTCTAAATGTTGACGGAGAATGAAATTGGTAGACTGAGGAACGCAATAGTTGCAACGATTGCATCTCCAGTAATCGGGTCAATAGAAGATTATGCTTGGGAAGCTATTTTTCATTATGTCAAAGATATTCCTCTATCCGATCCAGCTTTAGGACGCAGCAAACTTCTATACGATGCTGTTGATATTAAAACTAAATCTGGTTGGTCGCTTAAATCACTTCAACTTAACAATATAAAGCCAGGAAATACATTTTTCTTTGTCATTCAAAGAGCGGATGTGATTAAAAAAGCTATTCAGCTTGGTTTTCCTAGCTTGACTGAGGGTTCTTCTCCACAGGAACTAGGTGCTGCTATAATTCAGCACTGGAATGAAAAAATTATTGCAAGTAAATCTGCACAATCTGTTGTGTGTAGTTATGAAGGTATACTCCTAAAAACAATACGAGGAAGAGAATACCTTTATTGTGAATATCCACTTGAACCGCTTGAAGCAAATAACTTTTCTTGGGCTTGGACAGTAGATAGAATCACAGGAAAAGATGGAGTTGGTTTGCAAGGAAGTGTTTCTGGGAAAGTAGAACTAGTGTGGTACAAAAATCAAAAACAACTTTTTCGAGCTAGGACAATTCCTCCAGATGCAGTTACTACTAATATTGAGCGTGTTCGTCTTCAACCAGATAGGTATGTAGAAACAATCCTCACAGCTTTACAAGAACAAGTTAGCGATTAACCATCTGAGAACAATCCGGAATTAAACATTTAGCTATAGCTTTAGCAAATAACGGAGGTACAGACTCACCGATTTGTGAAGACATATCAGTGTAGGTTCCCAAAAAATGAAACCGATCGGGGAAAGAATGTAACCTAGCAGCTTCACGTATTGTTATAGTCCGATTTTGTGTAGGATGGAAAAATCTACCTGAACCAGGATGAAATACCCATCTGGTAATTGTTTTGGCTGGTTTATCCCAGTAAAGCCTTCCGTATGCTCCACTATAATGCTTTTTTGGTGCTAATTCTGGGGGTAAATCTTTCGCATCTTGTCCTTCTTTTAAGAGACGAACTCTTGCTATTTGAATAGGACTTAAAACACGAGCAACGTGATTAGTAATTTGACTACTCTCGTTACGCATTAGATTTTGATATTCACTTTGTGAAATGGAAGAATAAACTTGTTCGCTATATTCCTGTCCTGCTTCTAAGGATGGTAAATCACCAATTGCATCCCTAACTGTAACAATAGAAGAAATATTTGATTCAAATAAAGTTAGTTGTTGACTGTAACAACCTATATCCCGGTAATCGTTTTTAGTTTGTTCAGAATGTGTTGGTTTTGGTAATTCTAGTAATTTATCTAAACTAGCTATAAAAAAAGCTCTAGTTCTTGTTTGAGGTATTCCATAAAGGGCTGCATTCAGCGTACCTGAAGTTACTTTATAACCTAATAATTCTAATTTCTCTGTTATTTCATTTCTAACTACACCATTGTAAGCCTTTAATATTTCCGGAACATTTTCTATCACTACATAAATTGGTCGAAATTCTTGTACGAATTCCAAAAATGTTTTGTACAGTTGATTTCGAGGTTCATCAAGACTACGATTACCAGCAGGAATATTTCTTGAAAAACCTTGACAAGGAGGACCACCCATCAATAATGTTAGTTCTTCTCGCTGCAAACCAAGGTGCGATCGCAATTCTGAAGGGTTAATTTTACATATATCTTGATTCAGAACTTTGGTATTTGGATAATTATGCTGATATGTTGCCACAGCTTTTTTGTCTGCCTCAATGGCACACAATGACTCAAATCCTGCAAGGCTAAAACCTGTAGTTAGTCCACCCGCACCAGCAAATAAATCAATTAACTTATATTTCATGTTTTGAATACTATAGTAATCAATGTTTGCTGTCAATGTTCGATTTATAAATGGTTTTTTAAGTTGATGTGGAGGTGCGATCGCAAAGCTATTCGCAGGAATCGCATTTGTGATTGAAGGGGATGTGGAGAAGTGCGATCGCGCTAATTGGAGGTTGGTAAGTGGGATTATTAAAGTTGATGTGGAAGTGCGATCGCAAAGCTATCCGCAGGAATCCCATTGTTATTGAAGGGGATGTGAAAGTGCGATCGCATAGTGACTCTGAATTATTAAGCTTTCTTTAGATCAGGCAACAAAATTATAAACTGGTGTTGCGATCGTGCGAACAGGTTTTTCCTGCCTCAAAATAATCTGTTGTAATCTTTCTACTGTTGTTGGAGAAAAAAATTGTTCGCCAGTCTCCACGTTAACCCGTGCAGGGACATTTTCAATTAAAAATAACTTGCCATTCATTTCTAAACTATAAGTAACCGCTTGCTCGACTAATTTTTCATTACTATCATTTATCATCACTGCTTCTCCTTTGTGTATCGATTAGTGACCAGCTTCAAAATCCGCGATCGCTTCTTGAGCTAAATCCTCTAATTTCCCATCTGCAATATCTTTCTCTAATTGCTCGTCCCAACGCTGGTTATCTAGCTCCGCAAACCATTGTAGAAGTTTTTGGTAATAGCCTTTTCGATTTGTTCAAGTTTCATAATCACCTTTATGCTTTATGGCTATATTTTATGATGAGCGATATGCCTCCAGCATTAAGCTCCGCTTATCGCATTTGTTATTGTGGGGGATTTGGGGAGGTGCGATCGCAATTTTTTGAGGTTGTAGAGAAGTGGGATTTTTAAGGGGATGTGGAAGTGCGATCGTATAATAATTCCTTGAAGTATAGGACTTGCCAAAAGCTTTAAATAACCTGTCTCCTAGATATGCTAAAAGTAATCTGTGTTGAATATTAACTATACAGATTAAGAAAATGGAACAATTATGTCTTCCTTTGGATTTATATACTGACAAACCAGATTATAAAACTTGGTTTCAGAATATCTTAGCTGTTTTAGGAGTGGAGCAAGAAACAGCATGGGTTGATTGCTTTGGTAAATCTCTTAGAAAATTCATAATACAACAAGGACACACTCCAATTAAAACCCTAAGCTTATTTTCTGGAGGTGGTGGACTAGATATTGCATTTCATGATGCTGGCTTTGAAATCATTCAAATGGTGGAGCTTGAAACTAAATATGTTAAAACTTTACAGCAAAATTCTCAACCAGAAAAATGGTTAGAAGGTTGCCAACCCTTATGTATTAATATTAAAGACTATATACCACAACCTAGTTTAAAAGTTGACTTTATTATAGGGGGTCCACCTTGTCAAACTTTCTCTGCAGCTGGACGTAGAGCTGCTGGAGTATCTGGTAAAAATGATGTCAGAGGTACACTATTTCAAGAATATGTTCGCATTCTTGAAATACTTCAGCCAAAAGGATTCCTATTTGAAAATGTATATGGAATTACTGGAGCAAATGATGGACAGGCTTGGCAAGAAATTCAGTTAGCTTTTAGAGAAGTTGGCTATAAAATTTATTTCCGTGTTCTTGATGCGGCTGATTATGGGGTTCCTCAGCACCGAGAAAGATTATTTATTGTCGGATTAAAAGAAGGTGAATATCTATTTCCATATCCTACTCATGGTCCAGATTCTCTCAACCAGCAACCGTATTATTGTGCTGAAGAAGCCGTAAAAGGTGCTGATATTCTAAATATGGAAGTAGGAATAGGTGGACGATTTGGTCATTTACTTGAATTTATCCCACCTGGACTTAATTATAGTTTTTATACTAAAGAAATGGGTTATCCTCAGCCAATATTTAGTTGGCGATCAAAGTTTTCGGATTTTTTATATAAAGCCGATCCAGAAAAACCTGTACGGACAATTAAAGCTCAAGGTGGACAGTATACAGGTCCTTTTAGTTGGGAAAATCGTAAATTTTCAGTTGCAGAGTTAAAACGTTTGCAAACTATTCCTGATGATTACGATCTAGTTGGAAATCGACAAGTTTGTATAGAACAAATTGGTAATTCTGTTCCTCCTCAACTGGGTAGAATTTTGGCTCTTAGTATACTAGAACAAGTTATGAAGGTTAAATTACCTTTTCAATTAGCTATTTATCTGAAAATAAAAAGCTTGGTTTTCGACAGCGTAAGCGCAAGTTAACAGAAGTTTATCTTCAAAAAGCTACAACTGCAATTGCAGATTTATATAAACTAAAAAAAATAGTTACTCTAACTTCATTTGAGTATAGTGAAACAGGAAAATATATAAGATATTTGTCTCCTAATTTTGCTTGGACGAAAAAATCAAATATAGGAAGTCAAAAAATTAATATTAGTTATGATTTGAATAATTCATGTTGGTCAATAGTAGCAAGTCGTAATGAAATAGAACGAAAAAAAAGCAAATTTATTATTGATATTTACCCCTCTTGTGGTTATGATGATTGGGGAATTTGTACAAATTCAGTTAAACTATGTTCTCAAGATTTAGATGTGCAAGTATTCACATCTCTTTGGAAAGCTTTTGAAGAAAAATTAATAGAAGTGACAGGCAAAGCTGATTTAGTACAACTTTCTGGCTACTATCAGTATGATGCACAAATTAGTGGGATTATGAACTTTGATAGTAAGTTAAAAATAGATGGTTTTTGGCGTGTAATTCAATATGTGACAAGATGCATTGGAATTGCAAAGCAATTATCAGCCGCAGAACTTGCAGATAAATGGTGTGTAGAAGAAAAGCATATCTATTCATATCTTAAGTCTCTACGATTGATGGGTTATGAAGTTAGAAATCATAATACAAATCCACAAATTTTTATAGGAAAATACCTAATTCCTTATGCTTTTCCTACACTCAACCCCAAAAGTGTGCAACTTCATAAAAAACTATAATTAAAAAAAATTATGAGCGAACGATACCTGAGAGTATATACAGATAGAAGTGAATTAGTTTTAGCAGATGGAACAGTTCAATATTTTCCTGAAGGTGGAATGAATCAACAAGCGAAAACAAGATATAGGAAAATTATGTCGAAACTTGCTACTGGTTATCTAGAAAAACAGATTCTCGTATGTAGAGATAATTCCTCTAATCTCAATTTTATACAACTCAATCAAGAGCAAAAAAGTCTTTTAGATAAACTAGTTCAATCTGTTACTAGCGAAGTGGGTAGAGCATTAGTTGGTCTGACAATATTACAACTATGTGTTAAATCAGTTGAACCAGAACAGAATATCAGATTACACAAAGGGAGTTCAAGTACAAGAGATTTTTCATGGTGTGATGGTATATCGATGCGTTCTCTTGATAAACAATACATAACACCCGTCCTGCGAAAATACGAATTACTTCGATTAAATGCCGATGGTTTTATGATGACACGAAGCTTGGCAGAAAACTATCCATATTCTTCTGTATACAAAGCTAATATTAGAGGTGCTCGTATTGAGTGGATTCATCTTGTTGAAGGAATTGAGGAAAATCAATTAAATTCGGAATCAGCATTACTATATATCCTCTCACAACTAATTAATCGTGCTGATAACTTTAAACTATTAGCTTTACAAACTATTGAACAATTGCATTTATTTTTGGAAACAACTCTTGTTAATAAAGATATTGCCTTAAGTTTTATATTGCGCCATATTAATAAGTCTGATTATGCCGCTCGATTAATGGAAATATCTATGCACAGTTTGATGCAAGCAATACAACAATATCCTATTTTCCCATATAAATCGCTGAAACCCCTTTCACAAATGCGTTCAGCCAATAAGAAACACGGAAATGTAGCTGATATAGAAATTTTAGAAGATAGACAAATTGTCGAAGCATGGGATGCAAAATATGGTAAATCATATCTACGAGATGAGATTGAGGAATTATCAGAAAAGCTTGAAATTCATCCTGCGGTTAGAAAAGTTGGTTTTGTTACAAGTATTGAACCTGAAAGAATTGATGAATTAAAGCCTAGATGCGAAGAAATAGAAGAAATATTTGGCATATCCCTTAAAATTCTTACTTTTGAGCAATGGGTACAAGAACAATTTACTCATGCTTTGGAAGAAGACACTATCACTGAACATGAACTTGCATCAACTTGGATGACAGCTTATACAGAATCTTTAGCTCAACAACGTAGAAATATGGCACCGATTGATGAACCATGTTATCAATGGTTGTCCACATTAAACGAGACTTTGAGGGATTTGTAGCGATCGCACCTCACCCACACCTTTGTGAAACAGTTACCTAACTGCCGTAAAATAAACATCTACCTGGCATCTACAAACCTCCCACCACCATGCTTTGCGATTACCTCCAATTAATCCTCACTGCCCGTGTATATGATGTAGCTCAAGAAACAGCACTAGAAATTGCACCAAACCTATCAAAACGCCTCAACAATAAGCTTTTACTGAAACGCGAAGATATGCAATCAGTATTTTCCTTTAAGTTGCGTGGTGCTTATAACAAGATGGCAAACTTAACACCCGATCTGCTCAAACAAGGGGTAATTGCGGCTTCTGCGGGCAACCATGCCCAGGGAGTTGCCCTTGGTGCGAAGGAGTTGGGAACCCGTGCAATAATTGTGATGCCTGTAACCACACCTCAACTCAAAGTAGATGCAGTTAAAGCGCGTGGGGGTGAGGTGGTGTTACATGGGGATACCTACGATGATGCGTATGCCCATGCGCGGAAATTAGAGGCAGAAAAAGGAATGACGTTTATTCATCCTTTTGACGATCCCCATGTAATCGCCGGACAAGGTACGATCGCAATGGAAATTCTCCGGCAATACCAACAGCCAATCCATGCTATTTTTGTCGCTATTGGTGGTGGTGGCTTGATTTCGGGTATTGGAGCTTACGTCAAGCGCATCCGTCCGGAAATCAAAATTATTGGTGTGGAACCTCTAGATGCTGATGCTATGCACCAATCGTTACAAGCTGGGAAAAGGGTGCGATTATCTCAGGTGGGTTTGTTTGCGGATGGTGTGGCAGTTAGGGAAGTGGGTGAAGAGACGTTTCGGTTGTGTCAAGAATATGTAGATGAGATTATTTTGGTGAATACGGATGCTACCTGTGCGGCAATTAAGGATGTGTTTGAGGATACTCGATCGATTGTGGAACCTGCTGGAGCATTAGCGATCGCAGGTGCAAAAGCTTATGTGGAGAGGGAGGGAATTGAGGGGCAAACCTTGATTGCGATCGCTTGTGGTGCAAATATGAATTTTGACCGTTTGCGGTTTGTTGCCGAACGAGCGGAGTATGGGGAGCAACGGGAAGCTATCTTTGCGGTGACGATTCCCGAACAACCAGGAAGTTTGCGGAAGTTTTGCGAATGTCTGGGTAAACGCAATCTCACGGAGTTTAGCTATCGGATTGCTGACGATCGGGTTGCACATATCTTTGTCGGGGTGCAAATCCAAAACCGTGCCGATCGGGGTAAAATGGTGGGGAGTTTCGCTGGGTGTGGTTTTGAAACTTTAGATTTAACCGATGATGAATTGACGAAGTTACATTTGCGCCACATGGTTGGTGGGCGATCGCAACTTGCACTTCATGAGTTATTTTACCGCTTTGAGTTTCCCGAACGTCCGGGTGCTTTGATGAAGTTTGTTAGTTCGATGAGTCCGAATTGGAATATTAGTGTATTTCATTACCGTAATAATGGCTCTGATTACGGAAGAATTGTTGTTGGGGTACAGGTTCCACCCCAGGAGATGGGTGAGTGGCAGGGGTTTTTAGATAATTTGGGGTATACCTATTGGGATGAAAATAACAATCCTGCTTATAAGTTGTTTTTGGGATAGTCATTGAAGAAACAAGCTACATCCACTAGTCTTACAGAATACCCAACTGAAATTCTGACTCCTGAATTCTGACTCCTAAATTCTGACTCCTGAATTCTATTCATAAATTGGAAATAAAGGATTTGCTTGGTGAAATAGCCACGCTGAGATGACACTAAAGCGTGGCTATTTGATTACCCTAAGCTAATGCTGCCACAGGAACCTGAATATGGGGATATAGAGGAAAGCGATCGCACAATGCCGCAACCCGACGTTTGCAATCTTCGGTGACTGCATCGGCATCGGGATTTGTAAGGCGATCGCTAATAATATTGGCAATCTCGGTAAATTCCGTAGTGCCCATTCCCCTTGTGGTCATTGCTGGGGAACCCAGACGCAAACCACTGGTGACAAATGGCGATTCGGGGTCAAATGGCACTGTATTCTTGTTTGCTGTGATATTTACCGTACTAACTAATTGGTCGGCGACTTTACCCGTCATCTTCACACTACGTAAATCCACTAACATTAAATGGTTGTCAGTACCATTCGATACGATTTTCAAACCGCGTTGCTGCAATTGACCAGCCATTGCACGGGCATTTTCGATGACTTGGGCAGAATAGGTTTTAAATTCTGGTTTCAAAGCTTCGCCAAAAGCTACAGCTTTACCCGCAATTACATGTTCCAATGGACCGCCTTGAGTCCCTGGGAACACCGCTTTATCAAGCTTTTTACCCAATTCAGCATCACGAGTCAAAATCAAACCACCACGGGGACCACGCAGGGTTTTGTGGGTAGTAGTTGTCACCACATCACAATAGGAGATGGGGCTAGGATGGTGTCCGGTGGCAACTAATCCAGCGATATGGGCAATATCTGCAAGTAAGTAAGCACCAATTTCATCCGCGATCGCTCGGAATTTGGCAAAATCTATCACACGTGGATAGGCAGAATAACCGCAAATTAAGAGCTTAGGACGCTCCCTAAGCGCCTGCTCTCGGATTTGCTCGTAGTCGAGTTGTTCGGTTTCCTGACTCACACCGTAGTGGGATACTTGGAACCATTTTCCGGAGACATTTACCGGGGAACCGTGGGTCAAGTGTCCACCGTGGGACAAGTCCATACCCATAATTTTGTCACCGGGTTCCAGGAGAGTCAGGAACACGGCGAAATTTGCTTGGGCACCGGAATGGGGTTGGACGTTGGCATGTGCCGCTCCAAACAGTTGTTTTGCCCTGTCGATCGCGATTTGTTCGATTTTATCGATGTATTCGCAACCACCGTAATAACGCTTTCCGGGTAAACCTTCAGCGTATTTGTTGGTAAGTACGGAGCCTTGAGCCGCGAGTACGGCTGCTGAGGTAAAGTTTTCACTAGCGATAAGTTCTAAGTGATCGCGTTGACGTTGCAGTTCGTCGTTAATTAAATCAGCAACAGCAGGATCGGAATTTGCAAGAAAGTCAGAATTTGTTTTACTCACAAGTACTACCCTTGAATAATTTAGCGAAACCTTGAATTAAGCCACTTGGGCAAGTTTAGTTACATCTATAATGAAACTAAGTTTTATGGCTTTATGCAGATGGCTATGTAAAGCTCGGCGTAAACAATGATATCGTTCTTTTTAGGTTTCAGTGCTAACTTTTTCACTCCTAAAATCCTTGATAAGTATTAGTGTGTACTTTTGTTCCTGAAGATGAGTCAAAGCTATACAGGGATGGATGTAGATATGTGTGAATCTTGACTAAAATTGGGATTTTCAACGTAAAATATCGATCTAGATACAAAATAGCCACAAATAATATAGTTGGTTTAAGTTTGAGCTAAGTACCGATCGCTGATATTGAGGAGGGATTGGGATGCTAGCAATCTTAACTGACAATCAAATACTTCTTCCCTGTCAAGTTTGTCAATCGTGCTTGCTCGCAGATGCTAGTGGAAAACCCCGTTGGCGTGAAGGGCAACTAGGCTGTGGTCAAGCTATAAGTAAAATTACGGAAGAACAACCCGAACAGTTTCAGTGCATAATGGGTTTTCGGATTGTCAAAATCAAATAATTTCCGTAATTAGAAATAATAACTAACTGCGTTATTCTAGGGATATCACAAACTCTATTTTGATAATTTCACAGGAGAACGCAGGATGACTTGGCGCGGTACAACAACGGTTCCCGACCGAATTTTTGCATCTTTACCTTACTTGCTTCCCCTCGTAGATGTTTTGGTGTTCGGGGCATCTTTATTTGCCCAATTTCCAGCCTTAAGTTTTCTTTTCATTCCCCTATTACCAGTTATCGCGATTTACAGAGCGATTCCTTTTGGTAGCTTAGTAGTATTTTTCGCATTGTTCTTTTTGGTAGTCCGAAACGAAAAAATTCCTCACTTTATCCGCTTCAACACAATGCAAGCAATTCTATTAGACATTGTAATTGTGCTGTGTTCGTATTTAATTCGCTTAATTGGGGTTGTACCGGGGGCTAATTTTGCAATCCAGACTTTATCGACAACTATTTTTCTGGGAATTGTCGGTTGTGCTGTGTATTCGATTGTGAATTCGTTGATGGGAAAATACGCAGAAATTCCGGCTGTTTCCGATGCGGTTTATATGCAAGTGCGCTAGGAGTCAATCAAAAGATGATGCTAGTATTAGCGTGCCATAACTGTATTTTCTAAGCGACCAATGCCTTCAATTTCCACCCGTACCTTATCACCTAAATGTAATGCACCAACTCCAACTGGTGTACCCGTGAGTACCACATCCCCAGGTAAAAGTGTCATTACTTGACTGATATAAGACACCAAAAAATCGGGTGAAAATACCATCTGGTCAATACATGCCGATTGTACAGGTTTAGCATCATCGTTTAAAAAGGTCTGTAAGCGCGCACCGGGATTTAATTCGCGGACAATCCAAGGACCAAGTGGACAAAAAGTGTCAAAACCCTTTGCCCTTGTCCATTGTCCATCTCTCGATTGTAAATCCCGTGCCGTTACATCATTGGCGATTGTATAGCCCCAAATCTTCGTTTGGGCTTCCTCCAGGGTGCAATTTGAAGCGCGATCGCCAATCACCAATGCCAATTCTCCCTCATAATCAACACGCTGCGATTGAGGAGGATAGAGAATTTCTGCTTCTGAAGCAATAATCGTAGTCGCAGGCTTGATAAATATTAATGGTTCTGCTGGTACTTCCGACTTCATTTCTGCCGCATGATCGGCATAATTTTTTCCCACAGCCACAATTTTAGAAGGGGCACAAGGAGCCAGAATCTGATAAGCATCTGAAGAAAAGGTTAAATCTGTGGGTTGTCCTTGTAACCAGGGTGGAGCGTCCAACAATTGCACTTCAAGCGATAGTTGAAGCAATCCATAATAAATTTGTCCTTCTTGATTTTGAACCCGCACATAGCGTTGTGCCATATAGCCAATATCCTTAACCAAATATTTTTTAAACTCCAATTCTCCTGCGAAGACGCTATCCCTAGCGCGATACTTACGCCAACGCGATGATACATTAGACCCTGAAAGGGTAGCACCCACCTGAAGGTGAACGCGAAAACGACTTTCCGATTAAGTATGGTCAGTAAGACATTAGTTAACTTGATTTTGACGTTTTTGACTTTTTTGTAAGGTTAGCACGTCCAGTTTGCTCGGATCGAGATAACCAAATCAAATCGAAAAGCTGATAAGATTGTAAGTCCTTGCTGCATCCGATGTTGTTTGCTTGTATATTCGCAAGCAAAACCATCCGCAGCCATTTTGTCCAAAAGGAGATAATTCGACCATGCAAACCGTTTACGAAACAATGTACATTCTCCGTCCTGACCTTGGAGATGAACAAGTAGAGCAAAATATTAGCAAATACGAGAATTTTCTCCGCGAACAAGGAGCGCAAAATATCGAGATTCAAAATCGCGGTAAACGTCGTCTCGCTTATGAAATCGGTAAAAACCGTGATGGCATCTATATTCAGATGAACTATTTCAACGGTGGAAATGCGATCGCACCAATGGAACGCTTAATGCGTCTGAGTGAAGAAGTTATTCGCTACTTGACCATCAAGCAAAATATTCCTAACGCTGAAGCTGCTACAACTGAAGAGGTAGCATCCGAGGAAGTTGAAGTCGTCGCGGCTGTATAGAGTTTTCACGAACCTTAACAAAAGGGATAGGGCTGTTTAAATTTTAAGCAGTGGTAGGGGTGGGGTCTTCCCGCCCTGATAATATACTTCTAAGTAAGAACGTAAAAAGAAAAGTAAAAAATTTTGTTTTTACCCTCTCATAACCTCGTAGGGAATGTTAAATTAGCAATTACTTGCCAAAAGTAGTATGACCGCAGTTATACCTTAGAGTGGTAAAGATTTTTAATGGGAGCAAGAACCCACTGTGAGCCAAACTGATAACTCCACAATCCAAGCTCTCTCTACGGAGGTATCGAAGTTGCGACAAGAACTGCAACTTCGCGATCAACTCGTGCAACAACTGTCGCAAGAGTTGTTTCGACTGGTAAAGGGTAATACCAACTTTATGCCTGTCCCGGAAGTTTCAGAGCGTCATCAAACCCAAGTTCAAGCCTTACGCGAACAGTTACAAGCTGTCGAACAGCAAGTAACTTTTTATCAAGACCAAATTACATCCCGCGACACCGAGATTTACCAACTGCGACAAACAGTTCAAGAACTTAGCGATCGCAGTCGCATGTTAGAGCAGGTAGTTCAAGAATTACCTCAAATTTACCGTCGTAAATTTGAAGAAAGGATGACTCCTGTGCGGGAAAAAGTTGCAACGCTACAACGGGAAAACCGTCAGTTACAAGCTGAACTGCAAAGCGTTAGCTATCGTTTGGCTCTCAAGACTCGCACGGCAACCCATAGCGGGATTGATTTACCTAGCTTTCCACGTCTAGCATCTCCCCCAGGAAATGCATCACCAATTCCCAATGCCTAATAGAATTGTTACTTAAATTAATTTCTGCCTAAATTTAGCTTTTGTCACCAAAAGTTCAAAAGTTGGCGTTCTCTAATTAATTGCTCGCTAAGACTGGCTTCGCACTCACTCAAATAAATTCGCTCAAATTATAGATTTTGCTTGAACTTAATTCAAGCGATCGCAATTCAATAATAATTATTGAAACAGGGTGACATACTCCCACACTGACAGCAAGCTGTACAGTATGGGCTTCTCAACCAATCCAGCTATTGCTGTGCATAGGCGTTGAGCTTTGTTTTAAGCCCAGAGAATCCCCTACCGCAGACTATGAATTTCTTATCTTATGGGGCTTGAACTGCTACAACTTTAGTCTCAGTGTTAGCAACATCAACAGCTTGTTCGTAAGAATCAAAAATTTCAAATACTGAATCAAGTTGAGTTAATTCTAAAACCAACCTTACGGATGTCTTCACATTACATAGAACTAAACGACATCCATTTTGGCGTGCAGTTTTCAACCCATTGACTAAGGGAACTAAACCTGAACTATCCATAAAATTCACTTCTGCTAGGTCAATTACCCAAAGCTGATTTGCATCGGATGCAATTTTACTCATTTTTTCGTTCAAAGCAATGCCACTTTGCAAATCGATCCGTTCTACTGGTTTAAACAAAACGACTTGAGATTCTGATGGAAGATTCATGAATTTAATGGGTAGTTGAAATATTTAACAAAAACAGAAAAATCACATAAATACTACTTTTCTATCAACATTAAAGTTATCCTTCGATCCGGAAATCTCGGATTAGAGAAAGATAATCTTTGATACAAATAGATTCAGTATTAACGCTGTATAAATTGTCTTAGCTTACCCTCCAATATATGCATAAGAGAACATGAATTTCAGTAACATGTATATCTTTTACGAAATTTTTATAAATTACTAGTACTTTTATGAAGTTTTTATAAATAATCAATATTTTTTCTAAGTAATGATACTGGGGAAAGTCAATCACTTAGAACAGAGGAGTTATTAATCATACTTAAAGTAAATGTCTATATTCTTAAAAAGTATTTATTTACTTGAGAAAAAATTTATATTAATTGCGATCGCGATAAACACTTAGAACTAATAGCTACATAAAATATTTAGTCACAAATTTAAATTTTCATATTTTTTTAGTAAAAAACAGTACATATAGTCTTTGCTGACAAGAAGCTAATGGAAAAACGAATATCGGCAGCCAAAAAAGAAAATGAGGAATAAATTGATTGACACCTTACGTAAAAAACGGTCAGAATAGAGGAAACGTAAAAAAATGTAAAGATGGCGGTGTTGGATGTCGTTGGAATTTATTTCATTGGAAAACATCCAAGAAATTGCTCATAATTACGGATATTGGGCAATTTTTGTCGGAATTTTATTAGAAAATTTAGGTATACCGATTCCTGGAGAAACCGTAACGATAGTTGGGGGATTTCTCGCCGGAAGTAAGGAACTTAGTTACTGGCTAGTTTTGGCTGATGCGGTTGCTGGAGCCACTATTGGTGGAATTTGCGGCTATTGGATTGGTCGTATTGGTGGCTGGTCTTTGTTGGTGGGACTGGGTAGACTTTTGCGTATTTCCGAACCGCGAATTTTAACTATTAAAGATAAATTTAGTGAAAACGGCTCTAAAACCGTTTTTTTTGGGAGATTTTTTGCCTTATTAAGAATTTTTGCCGCCCCACTTGCAGGTATAGTCGAGATGCCATTTTGGAAGTTTTTTCTCGTCAATTTGGCAGGTGCGACAGCTTGGGGTAGTGTAATGGTGACTCTAGCTTACTTTGCTGGCAAAGTTGTATCTCTCGAACAATTGGTTGCTTGGGTAAGTCAGTTTGCTTTAGTCGCGGTATTGATTTTGGTTGCTGCGATCGCAATTCCCCTGTGGTTAGAATCGCGTCAGGAGAAAGTGGGAACTGGGGAATAGAGAATTGGGCATTTTAATTTCAGGGCAAACAGCCGTTTATTTCAGGGCAAACAGCCGTTTGCCCCTACTAAAACCATCCCTCCTGTTCCAGGGTTTCAATCATTTGTAACCCTCTCGTGTCTCCCACACCTAAAATTGCGGCTTTTGCATCTTCACGCACTCCTAAATCACTATCTTCAGCGAAGATTTGAATCAAAGCATCAATAGCAGTGGCATAGACTACATTTGAAGGTAATTCGCGACAGAGTTGTCCTATTGCCCAAGCACAGTTACTACGAACTGCGGCTACCCTATCTTGTACCAAGGCTGAGATTAAGGGTGGAATTGCCCCAACAACCGATTCATAACCAACATCAACCATTTGTGCCAAAGCTGTCGCTGCCCAGAGTCGCACTGCGGGAATGTCTGTTTTCAGGGCATCAGTGAGGGGTATCAAACTTCTGCGATCGCGACAATTTCCCAATGCCCAAACTACACCTTTGCGAACATAACCATTCCAGTCATTATTTAACTTCGCAATCAGTGGTTCTACAGCATCCGCACTGGGATTACGTCCAATCCCATAAGCTGCACTCACCCTGACTAGAGGGCAAGTATCTGTCAACAAATTGATTAAATAGGGGATTGCTCGCCCATCTTCAATGTCACAAAAAGCACGTGCCGCCAGCATTCGTTGCTGTGGCTGAGGACTCACAAGTAGCGCTAGCATCTCCTCTGGGTCGGGTTTAGGAACCTCTGATTCATGAGTCAAAGGCTCAATTTTATCCAGGGGGCTTTCTAGCTCGGCTTCCGCATCAAGTAAGCTGAGATCGTCTTCATCATACATAAATCCAAATTACCATTACGAACCGTCATTTTGCATAGGATTTTAGATTTTAAGTTGGGGATTGGGCATAGGGCATTGGGGCATTGGGGATTG
>JAAUPE010000237.1 GCA_012034595.1 Calothrix sp. CSU_2_0
ACTTAATTTATAAACACCTGGCATCAACTAACAAAGATTGTTGGTCTGAAGTATTTAATACGTCTGTATCTGTTTTTAAATGGTCATAATGAAAATGCCAAACGCCTTTTTTTCCATTATCCCAAATAATTTCAAAACCAAGATAATCCTCTTTTGCTCTTTCACAAAATGCATCTTGAGCAGTACCAATACGTACTAATTCACCATTTAATGCTAAACCTACATTTGGTAGTAATTCTTGTTGATAGGATTGACGTAGTAATAGTAAAGATTGTAGTACAGAAGATTTTCCCGTACTATTTAAACCAGAAAGTAAAGTTAGCGGTTTAAATTGTAGTAACTGATTTTCAAAAGTTTTGTAATTTATCAACTTGAGAGAATTAATCATAATAAGACTTCTTGAATAATTTTATCTACAGTTTCAAATCTACACTCTATTTTACTTGCTGCTTGGGATATTGATGATAGAAATTCTGCATCATTATCTACGTATTTAATAAAAGTATTGATTAGTGCTTGCTTTCTATCTGTTAAGATTTTAATATCTTGTTTATCTAATTTGCCAAAAGCTACTGACCAAACTTCAAATAATGATTTGTTAATTGGAAATTTCCTTTTATTTTTCTTAGATATTTTCCGAAAAGCATTATTTTGAAAGATGTCGAATGCTGCAATCATTGCCTTTTTAAAAGCTTCTTCTAATTCTGTTATTTCTTTATGAGAAAGACTATTAACTTTTCCTAAAGCTTTACTAAAGAAAGAATCTCTAGCTCCTGTTCCACTTGGATAGTTTTTATAAGAAATTAGATAAAAACTAATAAATCCTAGTACAAATTCTCTATCATCCATTCTCTTTAACTTCTCATCATTAAGCTCAACAAGACGTTTGAACTCAGGAAAAGAAGCTAGTTTTGCTAAAAACTTGGTAGCTGAACCAGGATTTAAAGCATGTCTAAGTTCTTGATTAGAAAGAGTTACACCTCCCGTATTAATACGTTTGAATATATTGTACTTGACTGCTAAAGGTGTACCTTTTTCAATTAAATATACTGTCACTTGAGTTTCTAAAATACGACGTTGATATCTCCTTTCTAATTCATCATAGGTTTTATTTTCCAATTCCTTCAAGTATTCTAATCCAGTTAATTTAAGTCTTGTATCAGTTTGATTCGTTTCATCTTTTTTATCAACAATAAATTGCTTTAAGGCAGATAATCTCTGTAATCCATCTACAACTAACCACTCATCTTCATTTGTCCCATCGATATAAAAAGCAGGTAGGGGAATTCTAATCAGAATCGATTCAATTAATTTACTTTTAGCCTCTGGAGTCCAAATATTTGCTTGTCGTTGAAAATCCGGAGCTAAATCAAGTGCTTTCTCGTCAATTCTTCTAAGTAATTGCTCAATAGTTGGTTCTCTTGTCGCAATGTTAATCTTTTCTGGGTCATATTCAAAAGTGACTTTTTCTTCTTCTAATATTTCTTCTTCTTGAAATTCTGAATATCGGTCGCTAAATGCCGTCATGATTGATTTTCCTTTTAAATTTATTACAGTAACTTTTATTTAAATAAATTTTAGTGACCATATTGCAATATTAAACTATGTTTGAATAGCGTGATCGCATTAGCGAACCCTCCATTTCTCCTAATCCTCCCAACCCCTACAAACATAAACAAAAAAGCAGCTGGAATCAACCAACTGCCATTATCCAAAAATTGTGACTAAAGTTACCTAACTACCCCAACTCCAGCCATATCTAAAATTGGTGCAATCAAATCTTCCCGCTTAACAGCCATCATATGCACACCCTGACACAATTGTCGGGCTGTTTGCACCTGCTCCGCAGCAATTTTCATCCCCTCTTCCAAAGGGTCTTTTGCCTGCCCTAATCGATCGATAATGTGTTGGGGGATATTTACCCCCGGAACCACACGATTGATAAACTCGGCATTTTTAGCCGACTTCAACAGGAAAATTCCCGCTAAAATTGGCTTATTACACCCAGATGCGATCGCATCCATAAATTTCTCCAATTTGTCAAAATCGGTAATCAATTGACTTTGGAAAAATTGCGCTCCTGCTGCCAGTTTCTTCTCAAATCGACTCTGCAAACCCGACCAGCTAGCACATTGGGGGTCAACTGCTGCACCTGGAAATAAATTTAATGCTCCATCGGTAAGGGGTTTCTCGTTAAAATCAACCCCCAAATTCAGCTTTTGAATTACTTGCAATAAACGCACCGCTTCCAGGTCAAAAACACCCTTACAGTCGGGGTGGTCTCCCGCTTTTACAGGGTCCCCCGTCAACGCTAAGATATTTTGGATACCTAAAGCATGTGCCCCCATTAAATCAGCCTGTAACCCGATACGGTTGCGATCGCGACAGGCAAATTGACATATCGGCTCAATCCCATTTTGTTGTAAAATCGCTGACGCAATCAACGAACTCATCCGTAATACTGCGCGGCTACCATCGGTAATATTGACAGCATGAACCCTTCCCTTAAGGGTCGCTGCCATTTTGAGCATGTGTTCTGGATTACCTCCTTTGGGTGGGCAAACTTCGGCGGTGACTAGGAATTCACCTGACCTTGCTGCCGAACGAAACGAACTTAACGCAGTTGGTTTTAGTGTATCAAGCATAACAATGAGTATTCTCACTCTGGGTATAGCTGTACCACAACTTGCCCCTCCGTGAAAAGCTCATAGCGGTAGAGAATATCCCAATGCTGTTTTTACATCTTTCAAAGTTTGCTGGGCAACTAATTCCGCTTTCTGCCTTCCTTCCCGCAAAATTGATTCTAAATAGCTTTTATCAGCCATAATTTCGTGATACTTGTCTTGAATTGGTTGCAAGGCATTTATGGTGGTTTCCGTCAGCAATTTTTTAAAGTCACCCCAACGCATATCCGCACATTCTGCCGCTACTTCGTCTTTTGCTTTACCCGATAGCAGCATGTACAATGTCAGCAAATTTTGACATTCGGGGCGTTCGGGGTCATCGAAAGTTAAGCCGGGTGTGGTATCAGTTTTACACTTTCTGATTTTTTTGGTGATATCTTCAGGTGAATCAAGTATGTTAATTCGGCTTTGTTCGGATGGATCGGACTTGGACATTTTCTTAGTACCGTCTGTCAAACTCATTATCCGTGCCCCTTCTTTACGGATAAGTGGTTGGGGTGATTTGAGTATTTTTTCGCCTTTACCAAATTGATGATTGAATCGGTCTACAATGTCTCTTGTTAGTTCTAAGTGTTGTTTTTGGTCTTCACCAACGGGAACTTTATCAGCTTTATAGAGGAGAATATCAGCTGCCATTAATACGGGGTAGTCTAGCAAACCAACACCAACATTTTCCCCTTGTTTGAGAGCTTTTTCCTTGAACTGAATCATATCTGTTAACCAGTTCATTGGGGTGATGCAATTAAGTAACCAAGCTAACTCAGCATGTGCCGAAACATGGGATTGAACAAAAATAGTCGAGTACTGCAAATCGATACCGCAAGCGAGATATAATGCTGCGATCGCATGGGTATTTTGTGCGAGTGTTGCGGGGTTATGGGGTACTGTAATGGCGTGTAGATCGACCACGCAAAAGTAATTATCGTACTGACTTTGCATTTCTACCCAGTTACGAATTGCACCGAGATAGTTACCTAAATGTAGATTGCCGGTTGGTTGTACTCCAGATAAAATGCGCGGCTTTGTCATTGATTTCTAATTTTTTCCTATTCTTTAATATACTTAAGCTTACCAAATAAATATTAGGGAATAATTTTTATGACTATAAAACAGTTATACCCTCCCAGGGAAGCATATAAGGAAGATAAATTACAAGTATCCGATTTACACACAATTCATTTTGAAGAGTCGGGAAATCCCCAAGGTAAACCGATTGTACTCCTACATGGCGGTCCTGGTGGTGGCTGTCCTCCTTATTATCGTCAATATTTTAATCCGGAAAATGGCGATTAATCATGTTCGATCAAAGGGGTTGTGGTAAAAGTATTCCCCATGCAGAATTGCGCGAAAATACGACTTGGGATTTAGTTAATGATATTGAAAAATTACGCGACTATTTAAATATAGATAAATGGGTTGTATTCGGTGGTAGTTGGGGAAGTACCCTAGCGCTTGCATATAGTCAAACTCATCCAGAAAGGTGTAAAGGATTAATTTTGCGCGGTATTTTTATGCTGCGTCAAAAAGAATTAATCTGGTTTTATCAAGAAGGTGCAAGTTACATTTTTCCTGATGCATGGGAGGAATATTTAAAGCCAATTTCTTTGTCAGAAAGGGGAGATATGTTAACAGCGTATTACCAACGTTTGACAAGTTCCGACATGAAAATTCGTTTGGAAGCATCCCGTGCTTGGTCAATTTGGGAAGCGAGTACCAGTAAATTATTTTTAGATAAACAATTAATGCAAACTTTTGGTGAAAGCCAATTTGCCGAAGCTTTTGCTAGAATTGAGTGCCATTATTTTGTTAATAAAGGATTTTTAGAAACCGAAGACCAATTAATCAAAAATGTCGATAAAATCCGCAATATTCCCAGCGTGATTGTACAAGGAAGGTATGATGTGGTTTGCCCGATGATTTCTGCTTGGGAATTACATCGAGCTTGGCGAGAAGCTGAATTAATTGTAGTTCCAGATGCAGGACATTCGATGAGCGAACCAGGGATTATGAGTGCTTTAATTGATGCGACAGATAGGTTTACTGACTTGTAAATGGGAAATTAGATTAAATTCGTAGCTTGGTTTGCGCGATAGCGCAACCCAAGCTACAAGACTCTATTGTCTTATTAAGAATGAATCACTAACCACCGACCATTAACTACTAACAATAATGACAGCAGATTGGAATTATATGAGGTACAGTCCAACAATCCAAAAGTCATATATAAAATTGTTTTACTCCTGAACTTCTGAACTCCTGTAGCTTGCTACTTACAGAAGCCACTACGTGTCTACCCCATAGGGGTACTCTGACTTCTGCTGTAATTAAAATCTACCCAATTCCCAGTTGTAATTAACACTGAAAAACCAACCATTAAAATCGATGGTGGATTCTGTAGAATTGCCAATAGAAACACCTGCTTGAGCGCTAACGCTACTAGTGTCCGAAAGTCTATAGTTTAAACTACTAAACAAACGCTGGTAAAAGTCCTCGCGATCGCGTTCGGTAAAGTTAGATAAATTTACCTGATAATTGAGTCCGACTTGTAGCGGTTTTTGCAAGTAATAATTTAACCCCAGGGATAGGAAATTAATAACACGATTACGCTTTTCAGGTGTTTCCCCCAAACTGACACGAAATTCATAATAGCTATCCAGCATCAATTTTGAAGAAAGAGAATCCCTACGTCCTAATGATAAATGAAATGAGTTCTCATTCAGGAAGCGATCGCCCGATGCAAATCCATCACGCTTACTATCTCTAGCATAAAATAACTGTTGGTTACTCCAGCCAATTTCACCATACATCCGTTTTGATAGTTGACGGTACAAATCTACATTGAAACGCAGTTGATTGTAGTTAAATTCCGATTGGTCGATGTAGCTAATAATATTGCCATCAATCGAACCACTTAAATATGTTTTTGCTCCCAATTTCAAAGGGGCACTTGCGAGAGTCAATCCCGAATATATTAAACCATCTTGAATGGGATCGGTATCAGATGAAAACAAATTGTTTGTTTGGAAATAGCTCACACGTCCAAGCAAAAAGCCTATGGGTTTAGTTACAGATGGCTGTTTTTTGGCTCCAGAAGGTGTTTCTGGAAATGGTTGCTGTTCAATTGGTTTTCCGTTCGTATTGCCCGGTTTAGCAATAATTGTTCCTAACTCCCGATTTACTTCAGTTTGTGGTTTAGCAATAATTGTCCCTAACTCCCTGTTAATTTCCGATTCTGGAAACTGTGATTTCGCTTCCGCAAGCTTTTTTAGCAATCGATCCAGTCTTTTGCTGTAGTCAATTGTCGGTGGTTCTAAACGCTGTTCGATTTGTTTAGGATCGATTAGTGCTGGTTCATTTGGCTGTGCTTCAATTTGTGGAGGTTCATCTGGTTTTTGAGGATTCTCTGGTGTTGCTGGTGATGGAGGAATTTGAGTAATTGTTGTTTTTATTTGATATGAAGTATCGAATGATGGATTAAATGATTGATTGAATGATTGATTGAATGCTTGATTGAATGATTTATTTAATGAATTTGTTGATGCGATCGCTGTAAAGCGAGTACTTTGCACCATCCCAAAGTGACTCCTTGGCAGTGTTGCAACTGAAACACAATTTATCGTCAAACACTGTTTTTCTACATCCCTTCGCATTACATCTGCTGGAAATGCAACAGCAGATACACTTGTTTTCATTGCCACAAAAGATTTAAACGAAGAAATATCTTCCCTTGCTTTTAAATTATTTACACTTGGGAACCCTTTTAACCTGTCCTCAGTCTTGGCAATAGGTTGATTATCTACCCAATTTTCACCAAAAGATGGTATCTTTGGTGGCATAGGTGTTTTGTGTTTCCATTGAGTTAAGCTTGTAGCGCTTACTGCATCTGCTTTAAACAACCACCAGCTTGTACTACCGCAAGCTAACAAGCTCCAAAATAATAAAAACTTCCAATTTCTGTAGGATTGCATCTTTCTAGTAACGTCTCTCGAAGATTGACTTATAAAGTTAATTCGCAAGTTTCAACTATTCAATTTTGTATTTCCCTTGGCTTCAGTTAAACCTGTCCTAGATTACAACTCCCTAACAGTACTTAACTATCGGTTAAAAGGTTATATCATTAAACATTCATTTTCTACCAATGATTTATGAAATAGGCTTTACTAGTACAAGAATACAACTTGGAAAAAATTATCTATTTGCAAGGTTTTCAAGCTAAATATAATGTTTGAATTTGGTTTATTCATCTCAAGCGTTATTAGAGCATTAATTAATCCCACACATAAGTTATTAATATATTAAGATTGTTGGTTAAGTCCTAAGGAAATTTACTTAAAAAATTTGTGATAAAAAAATAATAGCCTGAACATTTTACATTTCAAATCTTACCGATCAAATCTTACTGACCAGGTTGAGCATGAGTAAACTTCCCGAACTGAAAACGATGTTACGCAAATTGTTCCCCTTTATGGCAGTTGGCTTGTCAGGGGTAGTAATATTACCCGTGTCAAATCAGACACTAGCCCAAACTCCATTAACTAGGGCAGTGATTCAGGATTTGCGTAACTTGGTACAACTGCAACCCTACAAGCTTCCAAGACGTAAAGCGCAGCGCGCTGATGCGATGAGACCAAAAGATGGGTTGTCAACAGGACGTAGTTCCCTTGCCGATTTGCGCTTCAATGATGGTTCGATGGCAAGGGTTGGGGAGCAAGCTATATTCCAGTTTTTACCGCAGACTCGAAATTTTACCCTCAAAAACGGTACGGTTCTATTGCTGATACCACCGGGACAAGGACGTACCAATATCAAAACACCAAGTGCTGCTGCTGCTATTCGTGGTTCTGCGCTATTTGTCCGCTACGACAAGGAGACAGATACGACAGTTATAGGAGCGTTGACGAATAGCGGGATCGAAGTTTTTGACAAGAAAAACTCAGCCAGTCAAGTGTTAAAAGCTGGACAAATGATGGTTGTAATGAAAGGTAAATTCGAGGGATTGTATGATTTCGATCTGCAAACTTTTTACGAAACCAGTGATTTAGTTCGAGGACTCGATCTTACTCAACCAAATATTAGTAATACTCAAGATACAGCGCTAAACAGTGTTCGTGCGGAAACTTCGGAAGCGCTATCGAAACAGCCACGGGTAGCAGGTCCTGGTACAATTGAAAATCCATCGTTTGTTCAATTAACAGCTTCTCAAAATTCCACCGATTTTGTTGTTCAAGATAATTCTCCCAAAGGTTCTGTTCTAGAAGCTTCGGAAGTTCAAACTGGTAGAAATCAACGTAATTCTAGAACTCGGACAACACTACCAATAGGAGTCACCCCAACACCACCTCCGGAAATTAAACCTCCCATAGGAGCCACCCCAACACCACCTCCGGAACTTAAACCTCCCATAGGAGTCACCCCGACACCACCTCCGGAACTTAAACCTCCCAACATCAGGAGTCACCCCAACACCAACCATCCCTCGAGAAACCCCCAGAAAAACCTCCTGAAGCAAACCCCCACGAAAAAGACC
>JAAUPE010000055.1 GCA_012034595.1 Calothrix sp. CSU_2_0
CAGGGGCTTGTATCCGTTGAGATAAAAGATAAAAAAGAAATATTTCTTTCTTTTCTTTTTACCCTTTTTTACTTTTTGACTTTTTAATTTTAAAAGATGGTCATTATTTTGATATATTTTTTAACATGTTATTACATGGTATTGCTAATAATTTGGCATAACAAGTACTGAAGAACCATAATTACAATAATTTGATATTGTAGGGGCAGGGTATCCCTGCCCATTAACCATGCCACATTACATTATCGCATTTGTCTTAAAATTCGTTAGAATATTGCGATCGCATTTGTCTTAAAATTCGTTAAAATACTGCGATCGCATTTGTCTTAAAATTCGTTAAAATACTGCGATCGCATTTGTCTTAAAAGTAGTTAGAATATTGCGATCGCATTTGTCTTAAAAGTAATTATAATATTGCGATCGCATGATTTTATATGATTTTAAATTTGGTGCGAATCGGTATTTTGGAATAAAATAAGAATTAAATAAGGGCGGGGAGACCCCGCCCCTACGGTGATTTGGGAAATGGTATTGTTTAAATGGCGGATTCTACCCAATTTTTTAATGTTGTTACTACTTCCCCAATTGGAATTTCCTGTGTTTCTTTAGTTGCCCGTTTCACCACTTCAACTTTGCCATTTGCTAATGTTTTTCCAGTGACAATTCTAAAAGGAATCCCAATTAAATCGGCATCTTTAAACTTGACTCCAGCACGTTCATTTCTATCATCAAGCAAAGTCTCAACACCAACTTTATTTAATTCCAAATATAACTTTTCCGCGACTTCCATTTGTTGGCTGTCATTAATGTTCGGAATCGAAATAATTGCATGATAAGGCGCGATCGCAACTGGAAAAATTATCCCATCTTTATCGTAGGATTGTTCTACAGCCGATTGTGCTAGTCGGGAAACTCCCACACCATAACAACCCATTACTAAGGGTTTTTCTTCCCCTTGTTCGTTGGTGTAGGTTGCACCCATTGCGATGGAATACTCAGTTCCTAACTGGAAAATATGCCCGACTTCGATACCCCTAGCACTTTGAATTAGTTGTTGTGGGTCATGTACTGCCCTATCTCCAGGTCGAGCTTTACGAATATCTACTGTAAGCTCTGGTAATTTAATTTGCTCATTCCAATTTGCCCCGACAACGTGATAACCAGTTTCATTTGCACCTGTGACAAAGTTCTTCAAATCGATAACAGTGCGATCGACAAGACGCAAAAACTCAGGAGCAATAGTTTTATCCGACTTAATGCGATCGCTACCAATATCGGGTGCAATATAACCCAATGGCAAAGGCTGTGTTGCCCATTTTGATTGAGCTTCCGCATCGGGTATAGTCAGACTGAGAATTGTTTTTGCACCGTACTGGGAAGTTAATTTTGTCAATTCATTGATTAATTTAACTTCGTTAACTTCTTGGTCACCACGAATACTAATTAATACTAATACCGTCATTTCATTGTCATAAGCAACTTGATAAAGTACATTTTTAACAATATTCGTCGGTGAGCATTTGAGGAATTTACAGACTTTTTCGATTGTTTCAGTTCCCGGAGTTTCCCGTTTTTCGTAACTAGTAAATGGTGAAATTTCCGTATCTACAGGTAAGGAAATTGCCTTTTCGACGTTAGCAGCATATTTCCCATCTTCTGTATATAAAACCTCATCTTCCCCGGCTTCCGCAAGCACCATAAACTCAGTGGAACCCGAACCACCAATCGCACCAGAATCAGCCTCTACAGGACGAAATTTCAGACCACTACGACGCAGCATATTACTGTATGCCTGGTACATATCTTGATAAGTTTTCTTCAGGCTTTCCTCATCAGTGTGGAACGAATACCCATCCTTCATAATAAATTCCCGTCCCCGCATTAAACCGAAACGGGGACGAATTTCGTCGCGGAATTTGGTTTGAATTTGATACAGATGCTGGGGCAATTGACGATAAGACTTAATCATATCGCGAGCAACATAAGTAATCACCTCTTCGTGGGTTGGTCCTAATGCTACCTGTTGTTCGCGTCGGTCAGTGAAGGCAAACATGATACCCTCGGCTTTGGTGTACGTATCCCAGCGTCCCGATTCCTTCCACAGTTCCGCAGGTTGTAATTGTGGCAGAAGACATTCTTGTGCCCCGGTTGCATTCATTTCCTCCCGCACTATCTGGGAAACCTTTTGCAGCACTCGCCACATGAGAGGTAGATACGCATAAACACCAGCACCAATGCGACGAATATAACCTGCACGAAGTAATAATTTATGGCTGGGAATTTCCGCATCTGCGGGGTCATCTCTCAGTGTGACGAATAACATTTGTGACAGTCGCATCGTTGTCCTCTTTTCTGATAAAGTTAATTTCTTTCTCGGTTAAGTTTAAGACAAGAGATGACCCATCGGGTCGTTTGTACGGGAGTTAGGAATAAAGTTCTTTTCTACCTTCCCCATTTCCCATTTTCCCATTCCCTAATTTTATGTACCAAGCACAACCACCTCTCGAATTTATTCCACCGAAATATAATCCTTGGTTTTTGCGTTTGACTCATTTGCTGCTACCTTTGTGGATGCGATCGCAAACTGCACTGACAAGGGTAGAAGCAGAGAATGCGGAAGCTTTAGCCGATTTATATTCCCAGTTTCAAGCGGGAAAAATCCGCTTTATGCTAGCATTTCGTCATCCCAAAACTGACGATCCAGTTGCGCTAGGGTATTTCTTTTCGCAAATTATGCCCAAAGTGGCACGAAAACAAGGCATTAAATTTAAAACTAAAACACCAATTCACGCTCATTTTATCTACGATCGCGGTATTCCCCTTTGGGCAGGTAGTTATATCGGTTGGATAGCGCAGAACTTGACTGCAACTCCAATTCAACGGGGTAAGGCAGATTGGACTGGGTTGAGAAGTGCGAGGGATTTATTTGTTAATGGTGCTTTCCCGATGGCAGCAGCACCAGAGGGGGCAACAAATGGACTTTCGGAAATAGTCAACCCACTCGAACCTGGGATTGCCCAAATGGGGTTTTGGTGTGCTGAGGATTTACAAAAAGCTGGCAGAAGCGAACAGGTTTTAATTTTACCAGTTGGAATTAAATATGGTTATGTAAATGAACCTTGGGATGCAATTGATAATCTAATTACCGAACTTGAAACCAAAAGTGGTTTACCGACTATCTCACCACCACAATATGTAAAACCACCAGAATCTAATGAAGATTTATTTGCACATCTTTATTTTCGCTTGTTACGTGTATCTGAGCATTTATTAACAATAATTGAGCAATTTTATGCAAAGCATTATCATTGTCAGTTACCTATAGTTAGTCAGGAATTAACTAGTGATAAAAATGATGCGATCGCCATGCGTTTGCAAGCGGTATTAGATGAAATCTTAAAAGTAGCAGAAACTTATTTTGATTTACAACCAAAAGGTAATTTAAGTGATAGATGTAGAAGAGTTGAACAAGCTGGATGGAACTTAATTTTCCGAGAAGAGTTTAAAGATATTAAATCGCTTTCATCAGTAGAGAAAGGATTAGGCGATCGCATTGCAGAGGAAGCGAATATACATATGTGGCACATGCGTTTGGTGGAAAGTTTTGTTGCAGTTACAGGTAAATATATTCGTGAAAAGCCAAGTGCTGAAAGATTCGCCGAAACACTTTTAATTTTGTGGCAAATGGTAGTAAGAATTGAAGGTGGAAATACTTCTAAACGTCCCTATTTAGGTAAGCAAACTGCGAAAATTATTATTGGTAAACCAATATCTGTTTCCGAGCGATATTCGACTTATAAAGGTAATCGTCAAGGAGCTAGACAAGCAGTTGCTGATTTGACCAAGGATTTACAAGTGAGTTTGGAGGAATTGATTTAGTTTTTGGATTGTGGCTCTTCATTACTTGTTATGCTAAAACGACTATATAGCTCATATCTCTTGCTGGGCAAAAAAGATAGCTTTTAAACTTGATTTTTAAGCCTTTGAAATAAAATCAAGGACTATAACTGTTTGAAAGACTTGATTTTAAAGGTAAATCCATAATTTTAATTAGAAGTTCAGCATAACATCTACGGAAGAGCCATAAATATTCTCTAAAATTAAGCTAGTGCTACCATTAATTGCTCTGCCATTTCAAAATTTGCTGTCACGTTTTGAACATCGTCTAAAGCTTCGAGAGTATCGATTAATTTGAGCAGTAAACGAGCTTGTTCTGAATCAACAACTTCAATAAAATTTCCAGGTATCCAGCGCAATTCGGCATCGGTAACTTTAAAACCTTGTGCTTTCAAACTTTTACTCAGGATTTCCAAATTACCAATATCTGTAAAAACATCTGCGGTATCACTATCAGTCATTTCGTAAGATTCCGCACCACCTTCCAAAGAAGCTTCTAATAACTCTTCCTCGTTTTTAACACTCTCAACAACACAAACACCCTTTTGAGAAAACATCCAACTCACACAGCCAGTTTCACCCAAATTCCCGCCATTTTTACTAAAAGCCAACCGCAAATCAGCCGCAGTACGATTACGGTTATCAGTCAGCGCTTCCACCAAAATCGCCACACCACCAGCACCATAGCCTTCGTAGCGAATTTCCTCTAAGCTATTATCATCTCCACCTAAATTACCCGCACCTTTCGCAATCGCACGTTCGATATTATCATTGGGGATACCTGCTGCTTTGGCTTTCTCAATGGCAGTTCGCAGTTGAAAATTTCCGTTTGGGTCGGGAATGCCGCTACGTGCTGCCATAATAATCGCACGGGATACCTGTGTGAAGGTTTTACCCTTTTTCGCGTCTACAACTGCTTTTTGGCGTTTAATATTCGCCCATTTACTATGTCCTGCCATAAACTTAAAATTAATTAAAATTAACTAACGTCGTCCTATATCAAAAATAAAATAACAAACTATTGAGGAATCAGGAATCAGGAGTCAGGGGTCAGAAGTCAGGAGTTAGTAACCAGAAAAATTTTATAATTAAAACTATAGGGACTTTCATAAAATACAATATCCCAATTTAGGGATTTATTAATCTATCAATAATTTTAAGGAATGAGGATTTTATAACCTACAACTTTCGATTTGATTTGAATGGTGCGTTACGCTGCGCTAACACAACGGCAGTTTTACGGGAGGAGTATCCACACCGCAAACTGCCTCCCCTACTTTTGATACTTTTGCACTTTGTTTAATCCGCGTTCCTAAGAGCGGGGAAACCCACCTCTACGATTGGTAATAATTTATTTCTTAGTATTGCCTTAACTCCCGATTGCTGATTGCTGATTCCTAACTCTAAAATAATTGTGTAACTCCGTGATTCACAAAACTTCCATATCAACCAAATTCTTCAGAAAAATTAACAAGCAATTAAAATTACTATTCTTACTAGTAGTGAGCCTAATAATATTCTCAGGATGCCAGATTTTCGCCCCCAATGGCAATAAAAATGCAGTAACACACATAACACTATGGCAAGGTGTAAACCCACCACCAAACCGCGACGTACTGCAAAAATTAGTTAATAAATTTAACAAAACCCATCCGAACATCCAAGTTGAATCATTATACGTGGGACAACAAGACCAACAAATGCCGAAGATATTAGCGGCTGTTGTCGGTAATGCACCACCAGATTTACTTTGGTATAATCCCGCAATTGCTGGTCAATTGGTCGAACTAGATGCATTAATTCCCCTTGATGAAATGTTGAATAAATCTCCACTCAAGGGAGAAATCGATCCGACTCTATTTAAATCGCTGGAATATAAAGGTAAAATTTGGTCAGTACCGTTTGCCACAAATAACGTCGGAGTTTTCTATCGTCCCAGTCTATTTAAAGCAGCAGGAATCACCGAATTACCCAAGACTTGGGATGAATTTAGACAAGTTGCCAAAAAATTGACTCGTGATACTAATGGCGATCGCAAAGTTGACCAGTATGGTATGTTTTTACCATTGGGCAAAGGTGAATTTACGGTGTTTACCTGGTTACCATTTATGTGGTCTGGTGGGGGAGAATTAGTTAGTGACAACGCTCAAACAGCTTCTGCGGTGGAATTAGCAAATAATCAAGGTGCGATTTCCGCGTTACAATTTTGGCGCGATTTAATTACGGATGGTTCAGTAATGCTATCGGGACCAGAACGGGGTTATGAGACTGATGCGTTACTATCAGGGAAAGTGGCAATGCAATTAACTGGTCCTTGGACGTTGGGACAATTTCAAGCCACTGGTGTGGATTTTGGTGTATTTCCTATTCCTTCAAGTCAGCGTTCTGCTACTAGTATTGGTGGAGAAAATTTGTTTTTATTTAAAACCACATCGGAACGACAAAAAGCAGCATTTAAGTTTGCTGAATATGTATTAAGTGAAGAATTTCAGACAGAATTAGCTTTAGGAACGGGATATTTACCGATTAATATTAAAGCCAGACAAAACCCTAATTATTTAGAATTTGCCCAGAAACAACCAGCAGTGAAAGTCTTTTTAGACCAAGCGAAATTTGGTCGCAGTCGTCCGATTTTCCCCGGTTATAATAGAATTTCGGAAAGTTTAGGTCGGGCAATCGAATCGGTGATGATGGGTAAAGCTTCCCCTACACAAGCGTTAAAAGAATCCCAGCAACGTTTAGATTTGATTTTTAAGTAATCTGGTTTTTGAGTTAGGGACTTTTAAATAAAAATTTCCAATTTGTATGGTGGGTTAGGATTATCCTCCTAACCCACCATCGATTATTGAGTAATTTATTTTTGGTGTTCTCTTATCTGAATATGTGTTGATGAATCTAAGTATTAATTAAAATTTTTGGAAATTAACTTTCAATCCATCTTTGGGACGAGGAGTTGGAACCATGTCCAAGTCTAAATTTTGTTGCGGTATTAATTCCCATTGATAATTTCTGACTAAAAGTGCTGCAAAAATCTTCATTTCAAGTTTTGCAAATTCTTTACCAATACATTCTCGCATTCCACCTCCAAATGGAATAAAACTAAATGTTTTAGACTTATCTTCCATACTACTTAAATTAAAGCGTTCAGGGTCAAATTGTTGTGGTTGTGGATATATATTAATATCTTGATGGGTATAGCCAACTTGGTAAAGTACCGACCATCCTTGAGGAATATGATAACCGTTTAGTTCACATGTTTTTATCACTTTCCTAAACCCACCACCGACGGGAGGAACAAGACGTAAAGTTTCTTTTAACACCTGTTCCAAATAAGTCATTTGCTTGAGGTTTTCCAAGGTTATAGCCATATCTAAGCCTAATTTTTCTTGCTCTTCACGAATAGCAGCTAGAACTTGTGGATGTTGTGCAACTAATAGACAAAAAGATGCGATCGCAGATGTTAAAGTTTCGTGTCCAGCAAATAACAATGTCAAAATTTGGTCTTTGAGTTCTTCTACACTCAAACGATTTCCGTCTTCATCTTCTGCTTGCAAAAGTAAACCCAAAGCATCTTCTATGGAATTATCTAAGTTCATGCGTTCTTGGATAATTTTTTCAATTTCTTGTAATAAAAGTTTGCGACTTTGCCAAGCTTTTCCAAATGTTGTCCAAGGTAAATTTATCGCTAGCGAAAATAAGCCATTAACCCAAGTTGTATACCAATCACCTAATTGAGTTTGCGATGCATATTCTTTGCCAACAAGTAATTTACAAGCTACATCTAAAGTATAGTTTTTGATTTCGGGATACCAAGCAAAATTACCAAGCTTCTCCCAACGTTCAAAGTATTTATATGTGTTGAGTTCAATTGTAGAAATATAACTCGATAAAGCTCTTGGTTGAAAAGCTTGCGAAAGAATTTTACGCCGTTTCTGGTGTTCTATTCCTACTTGATTTGATAGGGAACCTTCTCCTAAAAGCTTTCTTGTACTTTTGGGAAAATTATTAGTAAAATATTTATTTTCATTACTAAATATATACTTATTGGCATCTGCTCCCATTGCAATGATTGTTGGTTGTCCAAATATATGGGTTTTGAAGACACGACCATACTTTTCTTGTCGTTTTTTTGTAAAATTTGGATCGCGGAGAAAATCGAGACTCTCACCAATTACAGGTAAACCCAAATTACCGGGTGGTAATGGCAGCGAATTAATGGTATTGTTGCTTGTCATATTTTAAGTTGATTTAAGTTGCTTTAATTTGTTTATCTTAGTCTTTAAAAGTATTTGTATATATTGTAATCTTTAAGTCTGGGGGGAAATTATTCCATAAAAATATAATAGTTCATGTAAATACAACTTTAATCTAAAGTTCAAAATCCTATGCAAATTACCCAATCTCTCCATACGTCAATCAATGTTACCAATCTAGAGAAAGCAGAGTATTTCTACGGAGAAGTATTAGGATTACCAAAGATAGAGCGATCGCGACCATCTCCAGGTGCTTGGTATCAAATCGGTAACTACCAAATTCATTTGATTGTCGTTGATAAAATTGTAAATCAACCCAAACACGAAAAATGGGGACGCAACCCCCACGTAGCTTTTTTAGTTTCCGACTTAGATGCCGCTAAACAGCAGCTCTTAAATTATAACTTCCCTATCCAACCAAGTGCCTCCGGTCGTCCAGCAATTTTCACACAAGATTTAGACGGAAATATAATTGAGTTAAATGCCCCATTCCCAATTCCCTGAATAATGTCTGTTTTTGCTTATACTTACACCGATCTGCTTTTGGAGACTACTCCTAAATCTGATATTTGGGGGGAGTGGAAAGTTGAACGGGTTTATGAAGATTTGAAAATATCTTCTTCTAAAACAGCGAATACGCGACTTCCCAAGAGAGATACTTCGCGATATTCCTCCGGAGTCGCTATGCGATCGCAATTGCAAAAGCTACTAACTGACTGTCAAACCAATCCACCGGAATATGTTCTGGTTCGCAAGCTGGAAGAATTGGGAGATAATTTGGAGGAAGTGCGATCGCGAATGGTGGAGTTACAAACGTTAGGTATTACTTTAGTTGCCGTAGAACAAGGCTATAATTCTTCTGAGAATACACTTAATCTTCGTCTTGATTTTATAAATTTAATACAAACAATTAAATATCAGCATCGCAGTCGTCGCATTCGTCAAGCTCATGCTAACAACCGTTTAGCAGCAGCACCACCTCCAGGCAAAGCCCCCTACGGATATAAACGAGGTCAATCAAAATACATAATTGACCGGACAACAGCACCTGTTATCAAAGACTTTTTTGAAAATTTCTTGCTTTATGGCTCTTTGCGTGGTGCGGTACAATTTCTTACCAAAAAATATAATAAAAAAATTTCCGTGACAACGGGAAAACGCTGGTTGACAAACCCAGTATATCGAGGTGACACTGCTTACAAAAATGGCGAAATTATCTCGAATACTCACGCTTCTATCATCACAAAAGAAGAAGCTGCACAGGTAGATAGGTTACTACGTCGCAATAGTCGTTTACCTGCGCGAAGTGCCAGCGCACCACGTTCTTTAGCTGGTTTAGTTGTTTGCCATAATTGTCAGTCATCAATGACAATTACCCACGTTACAACTCGAAAAAAGGATCGAGAATATTTATATTTACGTCCTATTAATTGTCCGAAAAAGCCTAAATGTAGTGCTATTTGCTATCAAGAAGTTTTTAAAAAAACTATTGCTATAGTCTGTAGTGAGTTGCCGCAAGCAGTTGCGGGGATAAATTCACCTCAAATCGATATTGCGAAAAACAATTTAACAGATGAAATTTCAAGACAGCAACAGGTATTAGAACTAATTCCTGAGTTAGTAGAAACGGGAATATTAGATGCGGAAACTGCTAAAATCAGAGCTTATAAACTCCGCACTGAAATATCATCTTTACAAGCACAATTGGCGATTCTTCCACCTGTAAATTTAAGTTCGGTGGCACAAGCTGTATCTATTCCTCAGTTTTGGCTAGGTTTATCAGAATCAGAACAGCGTTTTTATTTGCGCGAATTTATTCGTCAAATTGAAATTGTCCGACAAGATGAAGATTGGGAATTACGTATTGTTTTTATTTTTTAGCCATCTGATTTTGGATTTTAGATTGAGGATTTTGGATTTTGCATTGGGGATTTTGCAAATAATTGGTCATTGCGTAGCTTGCTTCCCGTCAAACTTTTCAAGAGGAATTTTGGATTTACCCCACGGATAAATCCGGAGCTTTGCTCACATACTCCCGAATTTTAAAATTCTCAAATATTCCGAAAAAATCCTACAATTCATCATTTCTTGCTGACGAAGCTGGTGGTTTACCAGCATTGCGAACATTAACGACTTTCCCCAACAAATCAAACCAAAATGGCGCACCCATTGCAATAGCAATTCCACTCAAAAACCAACCAGGAATCAATGTAATTATTCGCCATATAGGAAAATTCTTTTGTTGCTTTTGGCTCCAAAAAATCTGTTTTTCTAAATTAGAATCAGTCCAACCTATTGGCAAAGCAATCTCATTTAAAGCCTCATCCGTTTGGCTACGTAAGGTGTTGATATCAACGTAATTTAATTGATTGCGATTTTGTGAAACTATTTGCCCAGCATTTTGAACAATTGTTTCCCGCAGTGCCGAATCCTTGGATAATCTACCGATCATATGGAATGCATCCGCATTACTTGCTGCTGCGATCGCAAAACCCAATAGTAATGCTACACCCTTGGCATTACGCTTGTAGACACCAGATGCACGCTCCATTGAATTATCAAAATTATTTGCGATCGCTTCGTGTAATCCACTAACCCCTTCGGTAGTATTTCTCAGGTTTAGTTCAGCCCGTTGTGCCAAATCTGTAATATTATTTGCCAATGATGGAGGTAATCGATCGATTAGTTTTCCAGATTTTGGTGCATCTCGCTATCTTTATCTAAAAGAGATGTTGTTAATTCTTGATAAATATCACTTCCACGTTGAACTGCTTGAGCAATTTCCCTCACATTTGGTTTCAATCCAGCCAGCGATATTGTCTGTTGAGTATCTGCAAATGAGCTATTTTTGTAAAACTCCAATTGCTGTAATGCTTTATTTGTAGATTCGTCATTAGGCATATTCAGTTTGAAGGATTCGATATAGCGGTCAAAACTTGCTGTCATATTCTGGATACCACCATCTATATCCAATTTACCTTTTTGAAAATTCCAAATTACCTGTTCAAAATCTGCTTGTATCTCCGCAAATGCTTGATATGCAAAGTTGAAGAAATCAGTAAAAGCTTCGTTATCTCCAAGTTGCTCTTGCAATTTTAAAACTACGTTTTCTATTTCCGATAAGCGTTGATTTTTAAAAGTATCAAGACGGGTTTCAGTTAGCTTCTGGGCAATTGTTGGTAATTGCAAAGTTTCCATTAATGTAGTCGCAAAAACACTCGCAGGAATGTATGATGGACCACTACGTCTGCTATCACCAAAAACTGTTTCTGTTCGGGTATTTGCTTCAGAAGTTTGTTTTAAAGAACGATATGCATTCGCAACTGACCAAGTAGCTTTACGGGGTATATTGGCAAGAAATCCTTTCGCTTGTTGGTTGAGGCTTTTAATTAGTGGATTACTGTAAACTTGATTGGCTAATTGTAGAACATTTGCTTCTTCTGAATTTTGCGAACTTCCAGCAATAAATAGTTCAATAGATTTTCTTAAATGTTCTGCACGCCATTGAAACACTGTCGCGAGCAACTCTTGTATTTCTGATGCTAATAAACTCAAAATTAAATAAATAAATATTAGCCCTAATGATACATCTAAAATTACTGGTAGATTCATAATTAAGCACTCCTAGTAGTAGATATTGAACATTAATAATTGAATATTGAAAATTGAACAATAATTGTTTAATTTTCATCAAGAACTTAACATAAGCAATAAAAATATTTAAAACTAATAATTAAACTAAATACCTAAATTACTCTTTATTAATGTACAAATTATAAAAAAATACTAAAATACAAAAATAAATGTTATTATTAGGATAGGCATAATTTTAAATATTAAAATTATTGATATTTCTCACTATCATTTTTCCAATTAATGATTTTTAAATCACTTTCTAGAAAAAATCTAATTTTTTAAAATCGCTTCCGACCAAATTCTCAAACTTGAGGTAATTTAAAGTTTGGGGATAGCAACATCGGAGACTTCCAAGCGTCTCTTGAGTCAATGAACCAGCAAGCAAAATCAATATCCTAAATACCATGCAATTCGTAAGTTTTATTTGGGGTCGTCTAGAAAGACGATATCAAGCAGTCGCAAAACGACTTGACTGGATATGGGCGATCGCTCTGCTTGTGGTAGCAGTAATAATTTTTACCATAAATTTGGGTGGATTGCCTCTACGGGATTGGGATGAAGGCACTGTAGCACAAGTTGCTCGCGAAATTTGGCGTGCCCCTGCTGGTTCTTTACATTGGTTGTTCCCAACTTTGGGGGGTGAACCCTATCACAACAAGCCACCTTTGATGCATATACTCATTGCTTGGGCTTATTCATTAGGTGGGGTAAATGAGTGGACAGCGCGTCTACCAGGAGCAATTTTAACAGCAATGTCCGTGCCTCTGCTTTATTATATTGGACGCGAAATATTTCACCGTCGGATGGCTGCGGTTTACAGTGCCTTGGTTTATTTAACGATGTTACCAGTGCTGCGACACGGGCGTTTAGCAATGTTAGATGGAGCATCGGTGTTTTTCTTCATGGTGATGATGCTTTGCGCTTTACGATCGCGTCGCAATCTGCGTTACTGTCTTGGTGTCGGTATTGGGTTTGGCTTGATTTGTCTGACTAAGGGAATGCTAGGGGTTTTGCTAGCTGCGATCGCATTTGTATTTCTGTACTGGGATACTCCCCGACTTCTGCTCAGTAAATACATGTTAATCGCCATAATTATCGGTTGCTTACCTGTGGGTTTGTGGTACTTTGCCCAATGGCAACATTACGGTCATACTTTTACCAATGTAGGGATGGTAGACCAATCCTTGAGCCGAATTTGGCAACCCGTAGAAGGACACAAACAACCACCTTGGTATTATCTCGTCGAAATTCTCAAATACACCCATCCTTGGCTATTATTCTTACCAGCGAGCTTACGTTTAACTTGGAACAATCGCAATCTTAGCTGGGCAAAACTGGTACTTGTTTGGAGTTGCGTTTATCTTGTTACAATTTCCGTGATGACAACCAAATTACCTTGGTATGTATTTCCAATTTATCCCAGTTTAGCGCTGGCAATTGGTGCCCAACTCGGCGAAATCGAGAATTTACCCTTGCTGTCTTCTCTCCCTCGACTGTGGGTAATTGGTTTAGGTTTCCTTGCAGTTATCGCCACTGGAGGTAGTATTTTCTATACTTTTGCCAAACCAACCCAACCCGATTTACAGCTAATTTTTGCCGCAGTTGCCGGAACTATGGCACTAGCTGGAATTTTGGCAAAACGAGGTGACGGGCAATTTCTAAAAGTATTACTTTGGGGTACTTTTATTTCCCTACTGCTATTTGTAAAATCAAATTATTGGGTATGGGAACTCAATGAAAACTACCCAGTTAAACCCGTTGCGGCAATGATTCAAAAAGCCAAACCAAGCATCCAAAAGATTTACACCTTAGATAATGCCCATCGTCCATCACTCGATTTTTATAGCGATCGCACTATCATTGCCACCCTCAACACCAGCAAAATCGAACATTACTGGCAGAATAACAGTAAACCTTACTTACTACTAAAAGAACCCGATTTAGGAAAACTTAAAATTAGCACCACCAAAATAGTTGACCGTGCCAATAACTTTATATTAGTAACAAAAGCCACTAAAAAATCATAAAATCATGCATTTAACCTAACATAATCTCAAAACTACCCAATTATTGTGGAATGGGGAAGAATGTCCGTCCGAGCTTACCTCCTACAAAAGAGATGCGATACACCCAAGCGCGTTAAGCTCCGCTTATCGCGCTTGGCATTAAACACTTTCTCACCTCACTTATCCCATCTCCCCAATACCCCAAATAATGATGAGAAATAATAATAAAAAATATTAACCCAAACCACTAATTCAAAATTACTTTTGATTTTTATCGATAAATTTATCCGTTTTTTCAGTTCGTGGGGAATTAGGACTATCATCACTTGTATTTTGTCCAGTTGCAGCAAGCATTCCAAATACGATCGCACTTCCCAAAAAGAAAGCTAATACCGGACGTTTGAGCAAAACAAAATCACGCAGAATTCTAGCCAAAGGACGACTTTGACGGCGTAATGCCGACGATATCATCATTTGTCTAAAAATAAACGGGTCGCGAACGTAATTACCACTTTGCGAGACAACTAATCGCTCTTGACAATATGGACAAGTAAATAGTCCCACGCAAGTTTTTATCTGTTTTGCCGTGGTATTCTTTTGGCAAATAGGGCAAGTTACATAATGATTGTCAAAGGTGTGTGTATTCATCTACCTCATCCGTCTAGTCCAATTACTCGCTCTGTAACATCAGTCTGTTGTGAATTTTCGCCTCAAACGCTCGTAGATTCACCCATTCGATTCAAGCTTAGATTTAAATCTATACATAAAGGATAATTACGTTTCAGCATATTTTTAACTACTGCAACATGAGTATAGCTAGATTCCGGAAAAATGACCCGCGATCGCTATTTACTTTTACACGCTATTTAGTTTGACAAAAATGCTTGACAAACAAAGCATTTATATGAATGCCAAACTCAATCTCGCAACCCTTATGCTGCCCAATTTACTAATCATTTAAACACTTCCATCACAAAAATTTAGTAAACTAACAACTTTTTACCAAAGCTTTGCAATTTTGTTGAATATTGCTTGTCTTGTTACTAGATCGTGACTGAAAATGAAAAGTAACACATAAAACTTAAATTTTTTATTAGATTTAATTCAACTATCAATGACTACCTTGCCTGCCCCCGAGCTGAGAAAGGCGAACGAACAACCCGTGTTGGTTACTCCTTCCCATCGTCTCAATCATCTTCTCAATCGTTTTCAGCCTTCTCCCGAAGCCCTAATATTACTTTTTGCAATCCTCATCGGTGGCGGTACTGGCATGGGAATAGTGACATTTCACTATTCTATCCAAATAATTTATCACCTCATGCTCGAAGTTCTCATGGGGAAAATCGGAGCCTGGGGTGCTTGGACGCTAGCTTGTGTCCCAATTATGGGTGGATTAATCGTCGGTTTGATGCGTTGGCGTACCCAAGATTTTGGACCGAGTTTATCTTCGTTAATTGCAGCTTCCCAAGCCGGGAGATTGCAGCAACAACTACGTCCCGTCACAAAAATGTTTGCGGCTGCGGTTTCTTTGGGGAGCGGGGCTTCTTTGGGACCAGAAGGACCTAGTGTGGAAATTGGTGGCAATTTTGGCATGTTGCTGTCCCAAGCTCTCCAAGTATCCCAAGAACGCCAGCGTTTACTTTTGGGTGCAGGAGCTGCTGCTGGTTTGGCAGGTGGATTTAATGCCCCTATTGCTGGGGTGTTTTTTGCCCTGGAAGTAGTATTGGGGGCAACGTCATTTGCGACATCGGCTGTTAGTGTCGTCCTTTTAGCTGCGGTTTTGGCTGCATTAGTCGCTCAAATTGGCTTAGGTTCCCAACCTGCTTTTGCTTTACCTGTTTATCAAGTCCGCAGTCCTTTAGAGTTACCGTTATATCTTGGCTTGGGTTTGGGAGCAAGTTTTGTCTCCCTTGCCTACACGGAAGCAGTTCGATTGGCGAAAAATTGTTTTGCTGGGAAAATACGTTATTTAGAATGGTTCGCACGTATTCCCAAGCCAATTCACCCAATTATTGGTGGTGCGATTGTTGGGATTGCAGCCTTACAATTTCCCCAGATTTTAGGGGTTGGCTACGGAACAGTACAAGCGATGCTACAGGATGTGGAGGTGTCTGTTCAGCTTTTAGTGACCCTGCTACTGTTGAAGTTGGTAATGACAGCTATTAGTGCCGGAAGTGGTTTTGTTGGCGGTTTATTTGCACCAGCGATGTTTTTGGGTGCTTCGTTTGGCTCTGCTTATGCAAAAATTCTGGCATTACTCGCACCCGGTATTGCAATCCACATGGCTGCACCCCCTGCCTATGCAATGGTGGGGATGGCTGCTGTTTTAGCTGCTAGCGTCCGTGCGCCTTTAACTTCTATTTTATTATTATTTGAATTAACCCGCGATTATCGAATAGTTTTACCATTAATGGCGGCTGTTGGCTTGAGCTTTTGGCTGAGGGAACGGATGAAGCCGAATATAAACTCCAATGTCAATTTGCAACAAATCGGTCTTCCAGAATTAAAAGATGAGCAGACGGAAATTCTCCGTAAAACTTTAGTTGAGAGTGCCATGCTTCGCAATCCCAAAAAGCTGCCAGCAACAATGAATGTGTTGGAGGCAGCTTTGGAAATGTGGCGCGATCGCGTTCGTTGTGCTTTAGTAATTGATGACGACGAACATCTAATTGGCATAATCTCCCTTGGAGACATCAATCGCGTCCTTTCTTACTGGCAAAAATACCGAAATTCACCAATTGAAATTCCACTAAATTTATCCAATCAAACCTTAAAAGATATATCAACCACTGATGTTCTCTATGCCTTTAGTGATGAACCTTTATCCGAGGCTTTAGACCGTATGGCATTAAGAGGTGTACAACAATTACCAGTGATCGCACGCGATGAACGTGAGATGATTTTAGGCTTACTAGAACGCGAACAAATTGCATTAACCTGCAATTTGGCAGTAACTTATAAGGCACTTCGTAATTGCTTACCAGTACCGTGACATACTCCTACACTGATTGCAAGCAATACAGTGTAGGCTTCTCAGCGACTCCCGGTATCCCGTCGGACATTAACTGAGCTTTGTTTTTATTCCACGAGATGCCCCTCCGCAGAATTGTAGCTTGCTTCCCCGAAGGAGTACAAGGTACAAGAATTGTTCATCCTACCATGCGGGAAGCCGCAAAGCGTCTATGTACTGTTCAGAGTTTTACCTACCCACAGAAAGCGACACCGAAGCGTCTGTTACTGGGTAGCCCCATACTCTGAGTTGTCAAGATACAGCGTACAGGAAGCCGTTAGCTATTAATTTGATTTGGAAACAGTATTTCCAACTTAGCACTGGTGTTTCTTCGTCCTTAGCAGCAGACATTGAAACTTTCCACACTCGACTGTTTGCAGACGAAAGATGACTAATGAAGATGACTAATAACTCTGATTTAGCTTAGGCTGTAGCTTCTACAGCTTCGCTTTCTTCATGTTCTTCTATGTCTACTTGCTTGAGACGAATGTGTTTCTTCCCTAGTGAAATCACAAATTCATCTCCCGCTTGAAGACCCATTTGTTTTGTATAAGCCGAACCTATTAGCAAATTACCGTTAGATTGTACGCTAATTCGATAGCTAGCGCTGCGTCCACCACGTCCATTTGCACTGGGGGAACTATCTAACTGAATACCTTCTGCATCAATTAAGGCATTCAAAAATTTCATCATGTTGACACGTTCGATACCGTTTTTGGTAACGGTATAGTAGCCACACTGCTTGGCTTTTTCGTCCTTGCTCAGACTCTCGAGTTCTTTGACTTTCTTGAGCAAATCTTCGCCGACTAGGGGTTCAATTTTTTTCTGTTTAGCCATCAACTTAGAATAAAAATGAATGGTTGAAAAGGTGGAATCGATTTTATTTTAGCTGACAATTTACTCGTGAGAGCAAAACATTTTTAGTTTTTATATCAGCCTAGCCAAGTATATTACATAAGTAGATAGAATAGTCACATTTTTAGCGATATTATTACAAGAATTTTATTTAGAGAATGTTGTCAATCGTGATAAGTAGGTTTATCTGATATGGCAGCAGTACATCAAGTTTTGTAAGGAATAAAACGAAAAGGTTATAAATCGATTGAGATGATTTCTTGATTTGGCTATTTGGATTGAAGCTATATCGGCAAGCTTCTAATTACAGCAGCGAAAATGTTTCCCTTTTAACTTTATTCAAAGAGCGCTGTCTACCATCTATCTATTTCCCCTACATATCTACCCTGCATATCTATATATATAGATATCTGGTTTATGAGCAACTATTATGCTCTTTACGCTATAGTTGTTTAAGAAACCGAAATTATCGCTAAAAAGTTTGTCTAGCTGTTGGTTTCGATAGTTGTCATAAATAACGATCGCTAAAAAAACTATGATGATTATATGTTCGTTATTCATCGATATTTAGCAAATGCTGGTAATAAGCTAGGGGTGTCACCCCACAAATGTAACAATCAATCGCAAACGATTTATAAGTGATGGCTAATAACTAATAGTTGACGTTCAAATAATGAAGCTTACAACTCGCGGACACTACAGTGTCAAGGCTTTGCTGGATTTGAGTTTACAACCAACGGGTTCTCCTGTGTCCGTGAAAGTCATTGCCGAACGTCAAGATATTCCTGCACCATATCTCGAAAAATTATTAATAGAAATGCGTCGTGCTGGGCTAGTAAAATCAACTCGTGGCAGCATTGGAGGTTACAAACTAGCAAAAGCACCCGCACAAATATCGATAGGAGAAATTTTAGAAGCGGTTGGAGAAAATATTACCCACATACCTCAAGATTCTCCAACTCCAACACATGCTGAAGATTGGGTGACAATGACTTTATGGCGAAGACTGAATCAAAAACTCAAAGAAGCTTTATATAATATTACCCTAGCCGATCTCTATTATGATGCTCGCAGTTGGCAAGCTTCTTTAGGTGAAGAAGCTAGTTTTATTGTTTAGGTAATTAGACATGGGAGTAAAAATTAATTCTGCATTACCCGAAATCATCCTACGTCTTTTCCAACAGATGTGGATTCGATATTGTATCTTCGATCTTCGAGATTAGGGATTAGAAATTACCATCATCTATCATAATGTTTGGACGTTTGGTGTGTAATATAACGAGGATTCAGGATTTTGCGTACTCCTCTGGAGAAGTAAACTACCCATAGCATGTCGGAGACAAAACTCGATTGTGTCGGTTTCCGTCCTCTCAAACTTTTCAATAAGGATTCTAAATTTTGGATTCTGGATTTTGGATTCTGGGTTTTGGTGTGGATTTTTGCCAAATGACATCTACCGTTATTTTAATCATCGCAGCAATATTAGATTACTTAATTGCCGACCCGATTAACTGGCTTCATCCAGTTCAAGTAATGGGGTGGATTATTTCTGGTTTCAGCAAATTATCTTGGCGATTTTGTCAAACTTCTTCGATGCAGCGATTAGCAGGAATTTTTCTAGGAATTGTCTTAATAATAGGTAGTAGCGCGATCGCATATCTAATTATTCAACTAGCTCGATTGGTAAACCCACTACTGGGGATCGTAATTGAATCAATTTTACTTGCTAGTTGTTTTGCTGCTAAAAGTTTAAGAAATGCTGCCGAAACCGTTTTAGAGCCATTAATATCGGGAGACATCGAGCGATCGCGTTTAAACCTGAGTCAATTTGTCGGCAGAGATACGGAAAACCTCTCCACTTCAGAAATATTACGCGCTGTTCTGGAGACAGTTACCGAAAATGCCACCGATGGAGTTATGGCACCTCTATTTTATGCAATCATTGGTGGATTGATTCCCGGTGTCGGTTCCGCACCACTAGCCTTAGCATATAAAGCCAGTAGCACCCTCGATTCAATGGTTGGTTATAAAGAAGCACCATATACTGACCTGGGGTGGTTCAGTGCCAAAACAGAAGATTTTCTCACTTGGTTCCCCTGTCGTCTTACAGTTGTCACCCTGGCACTGATTTCCGGCAAACCGATGCAAGTATGGCAGCTTTGCGATCGCGATGCCACGAAAGACCCCAGTCCCAACTCTGGCTGGAGTGAATGCGCCTATGCAGCTATTCTAGGGGTACAAATGGGAGGCTCAAATTCATATAAAGGGGTCATTAAACATAAACCATTATTAGGCGACAATAATTATCCCATCCAACCCGAAACAATCCATCAAGCCTTACAATTAACCCAATACTGCTTTTTACTCTGGTTAGGGGTTGCCGCCTCCCTACTCCTAATTACTGCGATAAGGCAAGCTTAAAATCAAGGATATATCGCGAAAGGATTAAAAGGGGAAAAGGTAAATTTTTAACGACCCAATTCCCGATGTCCTAAAAATATATAGTGTAATTAACGACTTAGGTATACAAGTATATGAATCTGTCTACGAAAGTGGTTGAGATTCTCTCGCCGGAAGAACTCCGCCGTACCGTAACCCGTCTGGCTTCGCAAATTATTGAGCGAACTCGTGATTTATCGCAATTGGCACTTCTCGGTATTTATACTAGGGGTGTGCCGCTAGCTGAATTATTAGCACGTCAAATCGAAGTATTAGAAGGTGTTTCTGTATTTGTGGGGGCATTAGATATTACTTTATATCGTGATGACCTTGACCAAATTAGTTTGCGAACTCCTGCTAAAACTGATATTCCCTTTGATTTAACGGGGAAAACAGTTGTTTTGGTTGATGATGTCATTTTCAAAGGTAGAACAATTCGTGCAGCTTTGAATGCGGTACATGAGTATGGAAGACCGGAGGTGATTCGTTTGGCTGTTTTGGTCGATCGAGGTCATCGCGAAGTTCCAATTCACCCTGATTTTACTGGGAAACAATTACCTACAGCAAAGGAAGAAATTGTCAAGGTTTATTTGCAAAATTTAGATGGACGTGATGCTGTGGAGTTGATTGGTGATTGAGTGGGGATTGGGGATTGGTGATTGGGACAATTTGTCCCTTTACCCTTTTACCTGTCAGGCGGTAATATTTTGTAATGTAGCGTTAATAAAATTTACGGTATTTACATGGAATTTTTGCTTGCAGTTGTAGATAAAGCTTCTTATGATTCTTATCTGAAGATTGCTTTGACTGTTGTGGGTGTTGGAGGATTTTTAGCAGCTACAATTCTTGGTTCGATTGGTTGGTATAACTCGAAACGTCCCGCAGGTTGGGAAGCATCGGATACTCCCGATTGGGTTCCTAAAGTTGGAGATGATGGCAAGAAGTAAGTCCGTAGGGGCAAACGGTTGTTTGCCCTGATTTATCTTTCGATTGTTTGCTCATATAATTGCTGGGAGTAATTAATTTATTGATTTTGAACTAGATTAATAGTCTCCAGTAATTGCTTGGCAGTGTAGGGTTTGGCTAAAAAAGCTTGAACTCCAATTTCGCTGATAGCATGTATTTTTTCATTAGAAACAAGACCGCTAACGGCGATAATTTTGACGCTGGGATTGATTTTTTGGAGAGTGCGGATTGTGGTGAGTCCGTCCATTGATGGCATTACCATGTCGGTGACGACAACAGAGATTTCGTCGCGACGTTCGGCATATAATGCGATCGCTTCGATGCCATCGCTAGCAGTGATGGCTTTATAGTTAAAGCTTTCTAGTGAAGTTTTAGTGACATCGCAAATTGAGTCTTCGTCATCGACGACTAAGATTAGTTCACCGTTGCCTTCCGGGATGTTGTTGTCTGCATCTTCGATGGTTTCGTGGATTTGGATTGCGGGTAAATAAACTTGAAATTTACTACCTTTGCCAGGTTCGCTATAAACATTAATAAAGCCACCGTGACTTTTGATGATTCCTAAAATGGTTGATAATCCAAGCCCTGTACCTTTTCCAAGTTCCTTGGTTGTGAAAAATGGTTCAAAGATACGGTCTATAATATCGGGACGGATACCAATACCTGTATCGCTGATGGTGATTGATATATAGTTGCCAATTCGGGCTTCTATATTCATTTGGCGTAATTTTCGTCTATAAACAGGTTCTCGGCTTTCAAAATCAATTTTCCCCCGTCTGGCATGGCATCGCGAGCGTTAACGCAGAGATTCATTAAGACTTGGTGGAGTTGGGTAGCGTTAGCGGAGACTGTCCATAATTCTTGGGGAATTTGGTTGATGGGCTGAATTGTTTTTGGGAAGGTTTCTTTAATGACTTGCTGAATTTCGTCGATCAGGTGTTTGAGTTGTAGTGGTGTTCTTTCACCTTCAATACCTCGCGTAAATGATAATACTTGTTTAACAAGGTTTGCACCGCGTTTGGCGTTGGATATTAAGATTGGTAATAGTTTTTTGCTGCGCTCGTCGTGGGAACGGGATTCTAAAAGCTGTGCTGTCATTAAAATCGGTGCGAGGACATTATTTAAGTCGTGGGCAATCCCACTTGCAAGGGTACCGATACTTTCTAAACGTTGGGTACGAAAAAATTGCGACTCTAATTGTTTCTTTTGGGTAATATCTGTATTGACTACGAGAATGGCTTGGGATTTATCTTCATATTCTGATACTAATGTCCAGCGACTTTCAACGATAATTTCATTACCGGACATTGTAATTTGTCTCAATTCTCCTTCCCAAGCACCATTTTTGAGGAGGATATTAAATGCTGATTGTAGTTGTAATAAATTTTTTTCTTGCCAAAATTGGAGGATATTTTTACCGATCGCTTGCTCTTCACTCCATCCATACAACTTTTCGGCGGCTTTATTCCAAAAAAGTATTTGATTATTTAAATCACATACAAATATAGCATCGGTGGCAACATCAAGTAATGCAGCTTGCTGACGAATTTTGCGCTGGGCACGTTGACGTTCTAATGCATAGCGTATCGAACGTTCTAGTAAGGCAGCATTTAATTGATTTTTTTCTAAGTAATCGGCAGCACCAGCTTGTATAGCTTGAATATCGATTTCGCGATCGCCTCTTCCTGTGAGTAAAATCATCGGTACTGAGCAACCATTGGTAACAGCCATACGCAACAGTTCCAAACCGCTACTTTCACCCAAACGATAATCAATTAGATAAATATCATGTTGGTTTTTGGCTAGGGCACTAATACCAGTTCTATAATTACTCACCCATTCCAATCCGCAATTCACAACCTGAAATTCACTACACCAATCACGAATTAAAATATAATCGTCCTCATCATCATCGATTAGAAGAACTTGGATTCGGCTGTTTTTCATCGTTGCCTCCCCAATTACAGAGGTAATTCTACAATTTCAAACCAAAATTTCCCTATAATTCGCATTACTTCAACTAATGATTCAAAGTTCATCGGTTTAATAATGAACGAATTTGCCCCTAAATCATATGCATGATTGATATCTTCTTCAGCTTTGGAAGTTGTCAGTATAATGACTGGTATAGTTCGGAGTTGTGGATCATTTTTATCTCTCTGAGAGCCTCACGACCGTCTTTTTTTGGCATATTTAGGTCTAGCAAAATTAATCCCGGACGGGGTGAAATCTTGGGATTCAGATATTGACCACGATGATATAAATAATCCAACAATTCTTCCCCATCTCTGACCACATACAGTTCGCTTAACAATCGGCTCTCCGCCAGTGCTTCGCGTGCTAACATGCAATCGTCCTCATCATCATCTGCTAATAAAATTCTGACGGTTGTTTGCCGACCTAACACTATGTATTTTCTCCTGTTTGCTGACAAAAATATTAATTAAGCATTAAATCGCAATAAAAAAGTAGATATTTAAGATCGTTATTTTTAGTGGTTATTTAGGTATGATAAACCTCTCTAAAGTAGGAAAATGTAGGAAATATGCAAAAATCACTGATTTATCACCACAGGGATTGTTATTTGTTCAACTAGTAATTGTGCATAGATAATAATTAATACAAGTATGGTCTATTTGTCGGCAAAGGTTTGTAATCATTCAATACCTAAGATTTGCTTAGTGGCTCAATGGAAGATGTTTTAGTTGATTTACATGTAACATCTCCAGAGAAATTATTCTTTTGACACTGTCTTAATAGTATAATTATGTACATGAGTTATAAATTATTAATATTTACGAATTATGATAATCCAGGTTTACCTCTGTCTCTTAAATGTATTTAACTATACAAGTGTTTGCGTTTAGAATTTCAGACTAAATAAAATACAAAATCTCAGCCCAATTTTGGCGATCGCAAGAATTTAGCAGAAATCACCTCTTGCGATCGCTGCTTGCTGGGGAGTTGGGGTTTTTCGAGTATCACAGACAAGCTGCTTTGCGACTACGCATTTTTTGATAATGTTCGTGTAAGAGCTTTTTGCTCATATCCATACGAAAACTGGAAACAGTTGGGAGTAAATTAATTTGCTGAAGCCAAAATTTGAGTTTTTGCTGCTGTCGTGAATCGATGCGACTTTCCAGCAGATGGATGCAAGTATGGGGAGGTTGAAGCGGAAAGAAAATAAGCGGGTAAATATCGTTCTCGCTCAGAGAACGAATAATATCTAGATGATGCTGGTTTTGCATATCTAGGTAGCAGGGCAACCATTTGGTATTGGGATTCTCCAAAGGAGATGCTACGCGAACACGACTGTAAAGTAAAGTCACCCACAATAGCATTGGATAAGGTTTGCCAATAAAAATAAACTGGTTGTAGCGTGCAGTAAGTCCGCGTTTTTGGATTTCCTGTTGGGACATCATTAAGGATAATGCTGCAACTTTCTCGTTTTCGGTTGTAACTAATTGGGGAAAAACAATTTCCTGAATCGGTTTATCTTTTGACCAAGTTAACTGCCAGCAAGCTTTTTCTACTGCTAAACTTAAACTTGAATTCGATGTAGCTTTGGTAGTCGAAGGAATAATAATAGATTGGCAAGAAGAAGATTTATTGTTAAATCTGGCTTCTAGATGTTGGGTTTTGATACTTTCAATGACTTTGATAACTTCAGCAATATTTTGTGGGCGATCGCGTGGATTTTTTAACAGACATGCCATTATCAAATCTTGCAAAACTTGGGGTATTTCCAGATTTGGATTTACTGATAAAATTGGACGAGGCATTTCAAAACGATGGGACTTATACCAAGCTCCAAAATAATCAGTTTCTGGTTGCCAAGGTTTTTTTCCTGTTAACATCTCGTACATGACTACCCCCAAACTATAAATATCTGAGCGACGGTCTATTTCTCCCCCCTCTAGCTGTTCGGGTGAGCAATAAGGTAAAGTACCTTGAAAGCTATTGTTACTATTATGCGGGTTAGTTTTGCTAATTGATGATAAATTTAGCAGTTTCGCGACCCCAAAATCTAAAATTTTGACCAATTCACCTAAGATTACATCTGAGGTTACTAATATGTTTGCTGGTTTAATATCTCGATGTACCAAAGGATAATTTCTATCATCAATGTTAATACCTTCATGGGCACATTGTAAGCCCAAACAAATTTGACGTGTAATTTTGATAAATCTATCAACTGGTAAAGGGATTAAATCGCCTAATGTTTTACCTTCCAGATATTCCATTACATAAAAGGCTTCACCAGTATTGCTGACACCATAATCAGTAACTTTAACAATATGGATACTTTTTTGACTTAATGTTGCACAAATACGAGCTTCATCGGCAAATTCTTGATGTTGTTTACTATCCGCAATTCCATGGGCAATTAGCTTAATTGCCACTGGTACTCCACCAAGTAATGTATCCTGTGCTAAAAAAATTTCTCCCATTCCCCCGCTAGCAATTAATGTTATTAACTGATAACGATTAGAAATTAACCTCCCTCCACCTTGAGAGGGAAAAAATACAGTATTCACTATTAAATTCCTAGAGTTATTTTCAATTATTATTTATACAGAGTTGATTACTAAATATATATAGGAATAATATATCTTTTCTAAATTCACTCACTTGCTCTAACTAATTTCAAGTTAAACTATGCCTACATTAAGAACTCTAGTTTTGTCGCTTGAGTTTCGCGATCGCAAAACACAACATAAATAAAATGACCGTGTTTGGTTAAGTTCTAATCTACTCAACCTAGATAAAATATCTCGCTTGCTTTAAACTATTTCCAGCTAATTAACTGACCAAATAACCTGATAACGAAAATAAATATTGAATTAAAATATTAAAAGTTAAATAATTGGACGAGACATGATACGCATAATTTTACTTAATGTGCGAGCGAGTAATTCCCTAAAAGTCATTTTTTGTTTCTTTTGTATTTCAACTAAATGACTAATAATTTCTGGTTTAAGTTTTTCATACTGAACTCGCAAAATATTTTTACTTTCATTCAATCCTAAAACTGGCTTTATCTTTTCATAAGATTCTAGCCAATCTGTCAGAACTTGTAGATTATTTGCGGATAAAGTTAATGTAATAACTTGTTGACATTTTTGAGGATTTTCTAGTGCAAACAGAAGTAGGTGATAGTAACCTGTCTTGGCTAAAGCCTGGACTATTTTTTGCCCTTTTGCGTCTTTCATATCCAAAAAATATGACAGCCAACGAGTCAAATTAAATTTATCATTACATAATACTGTCACCCATAATAAGACGGGATGTAGATTTTTTTTCTGTAAAATAAATTCTGTGTCGTTAATTTGTTTGGAAAAACTTTCAATTTCTTTTTGAGGTAACATTGCCCAAAAAGTTGGGATACTACCTTGGGTAGATTGAAGAATGTATGGAAAACAGATCGGTGCATTAGGCTTGTTAGATGGCCATTTTTTCTGCAAGCAAATTTGTTCGGAGATTGAAGTTATGGGTACTAGTTGTGTAGATGAAGATAGCGCAGAATGATTTAGAAATTTACTTGTATTTTTTAAAGTTGCAGCATGAAAAAACTCCCCATTCTCTTGCTGTTTAATTCTTCCTAATGCCTCCAAAATTTTTCCGATATTTTGTGGTCTATTTTTAACTTCTTTCGCCAAACACTTCATCACTAATTCTTGTAATTCTCTCGGAATTTGTACATCCGGATTGATTTCTTTAAACTTTGGTGGTGTCTGAAATTTATGAGCTTGATACCAATTTCCAAAAGAGTTATCTTTCATGTGGAAAGGATGTTTACCAGTTAACATTTCAAACATTAATACACCCAAACTATAGATATCAGAGCGAACATCCATTAATTTACGTCCTTCCATATGTTCTGGAGAACAATATGGCAAACTACCGATAAATGATTCGGTCAACGTCATTCCTGCACGTTCAGTTAAAAATTTGGCAATTCCAAAATCGAGGATTTTGACTATTTCACTCTTAGGGTTTTCCACTGTAGAGTCGAGAGCATCTTCCGAAATAAAAATGTTTTCTGGTTTAATATCGCGGTGTAAAACTGGATAAATTTCACCTTTAAGATTAATTCCTTGATGGGCACATTGTAAACCCAGACATATCTGATAAGTAATATCTAAAATTTTAGAAATGTTTAATGATTTGCTTTTTATAACTGTTTTTAGATTTGTCCCTTGTAGATATTCCATTACATAAAAAGGCACTTTGTCTTCTGTAATTCCATAGCTAAGAACACGAGTAATGTGTTTACTTTTGCGTCCTAATTGAGCGCCAATAAAAATTTCTCGTGCAAAACGCTGTGACATTTGTTGATTGTCCAGACTTAAAGATAGAATTTTGACTGCAACTGCCATTCCACCTTTGGCAGCATCTTCTGCAAGATAGACTCTACCCATTCCACCTCTACCAATTAGTTCGCGAATTAAATAACGATTGTTTAAAAATTTTCCTAAATAGCCGTCTAATTCTGCTTTTTGCATTACTTCATTTTTTACTTTATCTTGCAACATAAGAGCATTCATATTTTTTATTAATAATTTATTGGTAATAAAGTAGTTTTAATAAACTTGTTTTTATTTATATCAATTTGTAATTTAATTTTAGTTATAAAAACTGGAATTTAGTACTTATGGCATATCGTAATTTTTAACGGGTTAGGGATAACTGATAAAACTTAGGTTTAGAAAATATAAAATAACAATAAAGTTTTCAGTTTGACCTATGTGAAAGTATCTAAACATGGTTTAACATATCTTTTCGCTAATCCATATGAGAAATTACACGGAAACGTAATTGCCTGGAAATAAGCGCTAGTAATACTTTCAGTGGATACACTGAATAGATCGAAAAGGCAAAAAAAAGGAGGCATCACGAGAAATTAGATTTTCCTCGTTTAACCCCCTCAAATTTGTCTTTAGTACTAGTTCTGCCTAAGGTTCAGACGACGTAATAATCGTTGCAGAGATGACTCTGTTTTCAGCCTGAAGGCAAGGAATTGGGTGCGTTGGATAGATTGGAAGTTATTATCGCTAACGAGGATTAGAGATGGTTGTCCGTCACTTAATTTGGGACCAAGGGTTAAACCTTCGATATTGTCGAGCAAAACATCAAGTCTGCGTAAATCTAGCAGTAGTTTCTTCTGCACTGGTTTGATATCATTAATGTTGGTTTTGAGAAGACTATTGATATTACTAATGTCCGTCGCACCTTCGAGGGAAACTTGAAACAGGGAAATACTAAATCCCAAACCTGTAAATGCACGTTCGATGCTGATGAAATGCCCCGAATCATCAATTGCATGTAAATCTGGTAAACCTTGTGCGTATTTACCAGTAACATTAATCAATGGCTTTACCGCTTCAGTTTTATAGAGATATTCTTTGTCAGGTTGGTTTGTCGCAAGGTTATAGCGAAGAATACGACAAACGTGGGAATTCCCGATTTCGCTTCCGTACCATCCTGAATCAAGGCATTCTCAGCAGCTGTAAATAAATATTGTTTATCTGGGGTAATGGTGAGGTTTTCCAATGCTAAATTGTTGCGAACACCTTTTTTACCCTCACTGGTAGGCAAAAATTTATCTGGAATTGGTAAATTATTAATTTCTTTGCCAGAATCAAGGGAAAATTCCTTGACAAATGGGTTGATTAGTTGTGATGCGTCACCTTCGGAAGAAATAAATAAACTTTCTCTATTACTTAATGCTATCCCTTCCGTATCTACTTTTCCCCGTGCAAAATTTTGATTTTTATCATTCAATAGTAATTTAACCCCCACAGGTACAACTCCGCCATCTCTGAGTTTGTCTTTGCTCAAGTCAATTTTGAGACTATAAAAGCGAGCAGGGGCTTTTTCACTGCGGTCATCAGAAATGGCATAATAGAGTTGTTTTTTCTCATCGTAAGTAATACCAGATAGCCCCCCAAAAGGAGTATTCTGGAAAGTCGTACTACTAGGAAAAGTTGCTTGCCCAATAAAATCAATCCCAGTGATTTCAATAGCAGATGAACTTAGATTAGTGAATAAGAAACTAATAATGAGAATTGGGATACAAAAGTAAATAGCTCGTCTCCAAACAGAAGCTTTTTTAATGAATTTCATCGGATTTTTTTGTATCGCTAGAGGTTATTTATAAAGTCAACCTTCAGACTCAAGAAACTGGGTTATTATCGCACTGAATCAATCAAATTCAATCTTCTGCCCATAAAAAACCAGTTTCTCAAAGTCACAAATAGGATACCACAATCAATTTAGACTACATTCTGGCTTCTGTTGAATATTAGCGTCGCTTTCCCGCAGGATGAGGGTTGCCGCAGACTAGCGAGACTTGGGTTATTTTTCCCTTTTTAATGGGTAATTCATGCTTTAAACTGTTTTTCCAAAAAACTAACTAGGGTTTGTCGAGGTACAATACGCGATAGATTTGCGATCGCATTGTTTGCGAATCCACCGCTAACCACAACCGAATCACCCTTTTCCAATGCTCGGAAAGCGTCTTGTACTACCGTTTCTGGAGTACTCATTTGGGCATTTTTGGCTGCGATCGCTTCTGGAAATTTTGCTTCAGTAAAAAAGTTTGTTTCAGTTGGACCAGGACAGCTACATAATATACGTACTCCATAGTTACGGTTTTCTGCCCATAAAGCTTGACTAAAACTTAACACAAAAGCTTTGCTTGCCGCATAAACTGAAATATAAGGTATGGGCTGAAATGCTGCGATTGAAGCAATATTAATAATATTTCCGGAGCGATTTTGCTGCATTAATGGCAAATATTTATGCGTTAAATTAACTAATGCCAAAATGTTTAATTGTACGATTTGAGTTTGGCGATTTTCATCACTCTGGGCAAAATCACCGTAATCCCCAAAACCAGCATTATTAATTAAAAAATCAATTGTAATTCCCTGCTTTTGAGTGTAATCAAATACGGCATTAGTTGCGCCAGGTTCAGTTAAATCTTTAATCAGAACATCTACTTGAATATTATGCTTTGACTGCAAATCTGTTGCAAGTTGATTAAGTTTTGCTTCAGAACGTGCTACCAATACCAAATTCATGCCACGGGCAGCCATATATACAGCAAAAGCTTTACCAATACCACCAGAAGCACCTGTAATTAGAGCGGTTGACATTTTTATGAAACTATATTTACTTACTTAACATATAAATACTAACAATAAGTACCAGTTTTTTCTGCTTCACCAATAATATGTTTTCTAAATAATCCCTGAGCAAAAAAATCCTGGCATTTATGCGATTCTCATCCTCGCAGTGGGAACACTAAGCATAAAGAGAATCGGGTGTAAATAATGAATAGATTAAATAATAAGGCATTTGAAATTTTGCGCGTTGAAGTAGAGCGATGCGCTAACAATGATGCAATCGGGCAAACCGAAAGGTTAATTGTGATTAAACGTCTAGAAAAACTGCGTTTAGAAAAGGGTTCTGAGGTGAAATTTGATGAATTACGCGATACTGTATCAGATATTTACCCACAATTTAGCGACAAAGTAATCAAGAAAGCAATCAAAGCAAACAAACCTTCAGAAATTTTTGCAAAAATTACATTCTTAATGATATTACTAACAGGTTCGGTGGGGATTGTATGGATGGCAAACTTACCTAATCCAATGATTCGCAAGTCAGTTGCTAAAACTGCACCTATTTTACTGATACCAAGTTTTATGAGTATGGATTATAATTATCGCGAGGCAATTGATACCCTTGGACAAGCAGAGCAATTATTAGATAATCCCACAAGTGCAGCAGATATCGAACGTGGTGAAACAAAAGTTAAACAGGCAAAAAAACATCTCGACCAATTACCTGTTTGGTTTTTAGGTTATTATCCAGAAACTTATTGTAACTGGCTTGGTTGCACCTGGAAATTTACATTTGATGAATTTGAAACTGCACGGAAAAAAGTTGCAAGATTAGAAGCGATCGCATTTCAAAATCAGAATGCGCTAAATCCTTTACAAGAAGCTGAACAAGAACTGAAAGCAGCAAAACAGCAGTATACAACCGCAAAAACTATCCCGGAGAAAGAAGAAGCAATTTCCGCATGGAAAAAGGCAATTACTTTATTTGAGCAAATTCCAGTCGAAACAATCGCAGGGAGAAATGCACAAGCAAAGCTCAAAGGTTACAAACAAGAATTGGATGATGCTTTCACAGCAACATATATCAGCGCTGCCCAGGAATTTGATTTGGAAGCTCAAAAAATCAAACCAATAAATCCTCAAGGTGCATCTAAATTGTGGCAGCAAGCTCTGTATAAGCTGAATCAAATTCCCAAGGAAAATTCCCGTTATCTAGAAGCTCAAAAATTACTTGTATCGATTCAATCAAGAGAGCAAACAGTTGCTAATTCCAGTAGTATTAATTATATCGAAGCGGCAAAACAATATGCTTTTGCTGCGGCAACAATTACCCAAAAACCACCACATCCTGCTGCTAAATGGAAACAATCTGCGGAACTTTGGAATAATGCGATTTCACAGCTGCAAGAAATTGATGTCAAAGATGCTGGTTATGTCGAAGCACAAAAATTAATTGCCCAGTACCAAAGCAATTTGGGTATTATCGAAGAAAGATACGAAGCCGAAAAAAGTGGGCAAGAAATAATTGTACAAGCTAACCAAAAAATAGAAAGCTTAATCGCATCATCACCATCCGACAGACAACAATGGAAAGCAAAAATTCAAGGAGTAATCAATCAACTAGAAACAGTGCGATCGCAAACCACATCTTACCCAAAAGCACAGCGACTCATTACACTAGCACAGAGAAGACTACAAAATATTTGAGCTTTGTTGAATGGTCACTTCAATATGATTACCAATAGACATAGGAGTGAAAATTAATTATGCGTTACCTAAAACCCTTGTAGAGACGTAGCAATGCTACGTCTCTACATCTTTCCGGAGATGTCTAATACAGGGTTAATTTGATGCGACTATTTTTTCCCAGCAACTGACAAGAAAAAATTGCTCTCCAAAAAAAAATGTGCTATCTTAACAAAAGTGCGGACGTATAGCTCAGTTGGTTAGAGTACGTCGTTGACATCGACGGGGTCACTGGTTCGAATCCAGTTACGTCCATTTTGAATTTTTTGAATTATCTTGTCATCAGAAAACGAGCTAAAGCCCGTCCTTTTAAGGCTGGGGATGTAGGCGATTCGCTGCTTTAGCAGCAGTGTTACTTGTTCTCGCATCCCGTCCAATTTCGGAAGGACAATACTAGCAGCAAAATATTTTTGTGCGATCGCAGTTTTATTTGTTTTATTGGTTGGGTTCTCAAAATTTAGGGGACGATCGCGCGATGTCCCCATACACCACTGGTATTTTGATATTCTTACTAACTAACAGCACGAGTCTTTATTTAACTAACTCAGCAACGTTTGCATCAGCCAAAGTTGGCGCAGTAAATATTTGAGAGTATAAGCTCGCTGGTTGTTGTCCTGCAACTACAGGAAGCGCTTCCCGTGCATGTTCGGCAATTTGTACTGTCTTCACATCATATAGTTGGGTAATAACTTTAGGGTACAAACCAATACCGATGATGGGAATTAATAAACATGCAGTAATAAACAATTCGCGAGGTTTGATATCCTGAACAAATCCATCGAGATGTAACTCTTCGCTTTGTTTACCGTAAAATACTTCACGCAACATCGAAAGCAGGTAAATCGGAGTTAAGATTACACCAACTGCACTCAAGAACACCACCACAATCTTGAAGCTAGAACTGTAAACATCGCTGGTGGTAATACCCAAGAAAATCATCAACTCACCCACAAAGCCACTCATACCAGGTAAAGCCAAAGAAGCCATCGAACCAACAGTAAAGAGGGCAAATGTCCGGGGCATTACCTTTGCCATTCCTCCCATTTTGTCCATCATCAAAGTGTGGGTACGTTCGTAAGTCACACCAGAGAGGAAGAATAAAGCTGCGGCAATCAAACCGTGGGACACCATTTGCAGAACTGCACCGCTAATACCCAACTCGGTATAAGAAGCGATACCAATCAGCACAAATCCCATGTGAGCGATGGAAGAATAAGCTAAACGACGTTTGAGGTTAGTTTGAGCAAAGGCGCAACATGCACCGTAGATAATGTTAACTACACCCAAAACTGCCAAAATAGGAGCAAAGTAAACGTGAGCATTGGGTAGCATTTCCATATTGAAGCGGATTAATGCATAACCACCCATTTTCAACAACACACCAGCTAAAATCATCGAACCAGGTGCAGGTGCTTCGCCATGTGCATCGGGAAGCCAAGTATGGAAAGGAAAAATAGAAAGTTTTACACCGTAAGCGATTAAGAATCCTGTGTAAACAGCCAATTCTAAAGCGAGGGGATATTCCTTCAATCCGAGTTGTACCATATCGAAGGTGAAGGTATCGCCAGAAAAAGCCATTGCTAAACCACAAACCAAAATGAAAATGGAAGCGGCTGCTGTGTAGATAATAAATTTAGTAGCGGCGTAGCGACGTTTTGCACCACCCCAGATAGAAATTAATAGATATACAGGTACTAATTCGACTTCCCACATCAAGAAGAACAACAACATATCCTGTGCTGTAAACACCCCAATCTGGGCGCTATACATCAACAGCATCATTGCATAAAATAATCGCGGCTTGTTCGTAACCTTCCAAGCCGCGAATACTGCGAGTGTATTTATTAAACCAGTTAACAATACTAGGGGCATCGAGATTCCATCAACTGCAAGGGACCAGTTCATGCCCAATTGAGGAATCCAAGCATATTTCTCCACAAGCTGGAAGTCGGCACTTTGAAAATCGTAATTGTGCCAGAAGGCTGCAATCATTAAGGCAAAATCCGCGATCGCAACACCTAATGTGTACCACCGAAGGGTTTTACCTTCTTTATCGGGGAGGAAGGGTATTGCCATTGCCGCTATTGCGGGTAAGGCAATCATGGCACTTAGCCAAGGAAAATTTAAAGTATTCATCTCTGACAATCGTTTTTGTTTTTCAACTTTAATTACATTCTATTAACCATTGTTTACTTTTGTAAACGGAATAAATCCCTATAAAACCGGATTTTGGTCACAGAAGTCATGAAAAAGTAATAAATACCTATTGCTGTTGAGGCAAGTCTATTCTATTCACAAAGTTTTGTTAAGTCAATAGCTATATTTAGCCCATAAATTCGTTACACAACTTTACATTGATTGACGTTTTCGCCCAATAACAAAATTGAACCGCCAAGACGCAGAGTACGCCAAGAAGAGAGGAAGAGAAACTCAATGCCCAATGCCCAATGCCCAATGCCCAATTCCCTAAACAATTCGATTGACAATTGTCCAAACATCCCCATCAGAACGAACATAGGGAACGGAGATGGTTTTAAAGCCGGTGATAAAGGGTTTATAGTAAACCTGCCAGTAAAGGGGACTAAGTTCGTTAGCACAAGCTTTGAGGTTGCGTAATTCATCACCGAGTTCTGCCGCTAATATATTGATGCGATCGGCATGGATTTGGGCTTGATTGCGGGCAGCTTCGAGTTGTTCTTGCTGTAATGCCCGTTGGACTTTGGGTGGAAGTCGTTTTAATTGAGATTGTTTTTGCTTGAGTTGAACTTCCAAAGCCGCGATCGCATCATCAATTCCTTGGACTTCGATTGCAGTTTCGGGATTTTCCCTAGCTTGACGACGGTAAGACAAAGCAATATTTTGAGGTGAGTCATCACTCACATTAAATGTAACGGATTTGAGGGCGATACGTTCTTCCCGCAAAGCAGCGATTTCGGCTTCAAGGGCATTAATTTCTGCTGGGATTTGTTCCACGATTTTTATTCCCCACTCCCTTTAATTACCTTTGCTCCTTGAGTCTCAATCGCAAGCGATCGCACTTCGGCTTTAATCCCTAATTCTTGCCAAGCTGATGCCATTGCCACCACAACATCAATCCCATGTACTGTGTCGGTTAAAGCTAAGAGGGTTGGACCAGCACCACTAATTACCATCCCCAAAGCTCCGGCAGAAATAGCCGCAGCCCTAACTTCGTCATATCCTTGAATCAGTGATTTCCTGTAAGGTTGATGTAATTTATCTTGCAAAGATGCTTGTAACCAACTTTGTTTCCCAGTTTCCAAACCACGTAATAACAAACCCAGGTGGGAAATATTGAAAATCGCATCAGCACGACTAACTTCTGTTGGTAGTACCCGTCTTGCTTCGACTGTAGAAAGTTCAAATTCGGGAATTGCCACAACAGGAACAATAGTTTCATGCCAAGGAATATCGCAAATCTCCCAACCAGAAGCAGCAGTTGCAGCGAGACGACAACCACCAATTAATGCAGGGACAACATTATCCGGATGTCCTTCCATTGCGATCGCAAGTTCCATCACCTCAGACTGACTCAAAGGTTCCCCAGCGAGGACATTAGCACCAACTAAACCTCCAACAATCGCAGTTGCCGAACTACCCAAACCCCGCGCTAAAGGTACACCCAAACCAATTTCCATCTTTACAGAAGGGGGAGTTTTTCCCAAGCGATCGTATAGTTTGAGAAAGCTTTGGTAGAGGAGGTTATCTTGAATGTTAGTGTTTACTCGCTCTGTTTCTTTGCCAGTGACAGTAATTTGTGTTTCGCGATCGTTCAGAAGAGTAAATTTAAACTCATTATATAAAGTCAAAGCTGCGCCAATGCAATCAAACCCTGCTCCTAAATTGGCAGTGGTAGCAGGAACGGTAACGGTGACTGAAGAGTTAGACATCTGGACACAATAGCTAATCAATCATTTAGCATCTCATGGATGGGGGACATTTGTTGATGAAATTTATGGGATTATTTTTTATGTTGCGATATGCCTCCGGCATTAAGCTCACAAAACTTTGCTGCTCTTGATGTATCCCCAGCAAGATTTCTTCCCTTATCGCAAATTAGTCACATGACTTGTTTCCTTGTCTCTGGCAAGGATTACAAAGTTGGAGGAACCCCGCCTCCAGTTATTATACGTATAAGAGCCTCTGTCAATACATTCCCAGCCAGAGACTGGGAACGAGATACTACACAAAAACTGTATGAACTAAAATCATGGGAATTCCATCAAAGTCAACACCCTACACCAAACCAAACCGAAAAAAAATGTAGGGGTAGGGTTTCCCTACCCTTGCTCTCGTGTTTCCCGAAAGTCGAATATACTCCATGTTGAGTTTCGTGTCATTGTACACTCTACCCAATATTAAGACTAGATAGAATTAAGAATTTTGGTATGCCTTAATAAAAGCTTTGACTGAATGCCCACAAGCATTCATCATAACTCCATTAATTGTACCGCTTACACCAGAGCCAATAATTGGCACGACTGTTGCAACATTTAACAATGTTCTTTCACCTGCCTTGGATATCAACTTAATTCCCAAAACTTTATTGATTTGTGCAAAAGTTTTACCTGGTATAGCCATTAATGCTCTTTGAATAGCTTTTTGAGCCGCTTGTGTTCCCAATTTATTCGCGAATTCTGATATTGTAATTCCTACGGCAGCAGCTAAAACTAATGGTTTTGCGTAATCGCTAGTTACATCAATGCCATGAATTGTAAGCAACGTTGATGCTAACTTTACTTGCGAGAAAAGGGTGATTGCAACATCGCTAGGGATTCCAGCTAAACCGATAAGTCCGTTACCAATGCCATTACCAACTGACCAGAGTGTGGATTCATAAATAGCATGGTCTGCCATTCGCTCCTGATCGCCAAACCAGCGTGAATCATTAAGAAAAGTTTTACCCCATTCATTGCCTCCCTTAATCGCACTATCGATAGTTTGACCGATAACAGGCATTTCCATAATCGAATTGTAATCCATGAGCTTTTCACCTCATTTATGCAATTTCTTGGTTTACAGTTTTATGATTCCCATTTTTATTTCTACGCTAACAAATCGGTATTCTTACTTAAATATAGATTTTTTTACTTAATGTTATATCCTCTAAAAAAGTGGGAATCATAACATTAGTCAGAAAACTACTTTACTCTGTAATAGATACTACGGCATTCTCTGATTATTACCATCAATTAGTCCCAATACTTTTATGGAAATCCAACAATCTGCACAACCTTTTAAATCTTGGATGAGACAAATACAAAAAATTCAGATTAAGACCATCATATTAATCTGTATTATTGTATGGACTCCTTTTTTGACAATTGCGACTTTACAGGTTCAACATTCCTGCAATCCGATGATTGCATGGACTGTAAAAATCCCAGCATCATGTAATCAAGAAATAGTAAAAAACATCTACAAGAAAGAGTATCAAAAAGTACGACAAGCGCTAGCAGTATATAAACAGAATCAACAGCCACATATTTTGAGCAATAATCTGAGTAACAATCTCAGAAAAATACAGATTTCAGTGATGAAATCATTCGGGTTTTAATTCAAAATTATTGGTATCTTTTCTAGATGAGGTTCTAGCAAACTAAATTTTACACTGTCGATGATATTGAGGAACAAAAAATGCAAAACCAAGAAAACAATTTTACTGTTGATACACAAGAAGGAATAGAAAATGCAAATCAAAATTCAAAGGTTGTATTGAGTAATAAAGTAATTGTGGGAGGTATTTTACTGATTTGCATTATTGGAACACTTCTCTTAATCAATGGGGGTAATGATTTGTGCTTGTTTAGTACTTGTGGTTATAGTCGCTTTCATACTACATTTACAAGTGATTTTTGGTCTTATGCAGGTGGTGCAGCAACCATACTAGTCTTGACTTCATTTTTAGGAATGTCAATTCTACCTGCGGTTGGAATATCGGCAGGTATATGGCTTCTCATGTATACATCGCTTCACCTCTCTTAAATGAAAACTCAAATCTAATATACAAATAAATGCTTAACTTAATTGAACTCAGGCAAGTAAGTAAAACATTCCGCAAAGGTTTTTCTGAAAGCACAATTCTCCAAAATATCGACTTAACAATACATAAAGGGGAATTTGTAGTTTTACGTGGTGAAAATGGTGCAGGCAAAAGCACATTATTAAACTTAATCTTGGGACTAATTAAACCGAGCCAAGGTGAAGTAAAACTGATGGGAATTTCTCCACAAGATTCTGCATCAAAATTAAGTGTTGGAGTGGTTTTACAAGAAACAACTATCCCCAAAAATGTAAAAGTCAAAGAACTTATCCAATTACTGCAAAGTTATTATCCTCAACAATACTCTATTGAGGATGTTTTAAGAAAAGTCAAACTAGAAGACAAATCTGAAGCTTGGGCAAGTAGTTTATCTGGTGGACAAAAACAACGTTTGTATTTTGCTCTTGCATTAGTCGGAAATCCTGAACTTCTCATTCTAGATGAACCCACAAGAAATTTAGATGATAAAGGTTATAAAGAATTTTGGGAACAGATAACAGCTTGTTATCAACAGGGAATTACCATTTAATGGTTACGAATAATAATTCTGATTGGGAAAAACTCAATTATCTGGCAACACGCTACATTAACTTGCATAAAATCAATAACTCTCCTTTCGGTGGGCAATTGAGTGAAGAAATAAACCAGACGAATAGTAATCAAATATCGACACAAAAGCAACAAAATAAAACTCATGAAAAAATATATTACAATTCATCTAACTACATATCAAAAATATTTAGAGAACAAATTTGGAACGAAATTCTTCAGCTATTACGTACACCAACATTTTTAGTAGGAATTGCCTTGTTTGCATCATTCGTTAGCTTTCTTCCATTTCGTGGGGAAAACGCAAAGGAAGCGCTGGCATCATTTAGTGTATTAATATTGCTCACTATTTGTATCGATCGTCTTGGTAAACGTATATCTGTCGAACGTGCAGAAGGTTGGTTAAAGCTACTTAAAGCTACTCCATTACCACCAGGAATTTATATAGCTGCAAAAGTTTTCACGACTTTGTTACTATCTGCCGTTACTCTCATATTAATTATGATATTGGGAGTTTGGCGACTAGAAATTGACGTAAATCCACAACAGCTTTTACTTCTCTTTATTGGCTTGATTCTAGGAGTAATTCCGTTCGCTATTTTAGGATTAGCACTATCATATTTAACTGAACCAAAAAGCTATGATTCTATAGCTGGGCTATCAATTCCGATTGGTTTAGCAACATCTGGGGCATTACAGTTAACAAAACCAAGTTTCTTCCCAAATATCGTCTTATTTTCCCCTTTTTATCACTATCGAGAATTAACATTATGGGCAGCAGGAATTAATTATGACGAACATATTTTATTCCACCTACTATGGCTGATTTGGGCTGGATGTGTATTTGGATTATTAGTAATTTGGGCTTATCAGCGTGACTCTGTAACTGAGTAAGAAAAGTTGGTTATTTTTAGTAAAATTAAATTGAGTGCGGCTCTTTTGAAAAGACGCTTTTTGTCTGTCTATAAAGCCTAAATTTATTGTGGAGCATTAATTTCAGGCTTTAAGGATTCTCATAATACCTCCGTTCAAATTCCAAAAATAGAAACATAACTTTTTTGTAGCATAATATTACACATTGAAAGCCTGTTTCTAGGTTTAATTTATCTGCGTTGGCGCAGCCACTCCTCCAGAGTATCGCTTAATTTTACGTATTTAGCCTAAAGAATAGAAGATTCGATATAGAGCAGATTAGAGCCATGTAATATGAATGTAGTTTATTATCTTCCTAAAAGAGCCGCACCTTTTTACTTTTTAAATTTGATTTCTGTTGGCGTAGGTAGCCTGCGCTTGCGCTTAAATCTAAATTATTTAGAAGCTTGCCGTACAAAGCTTTATTTCTCAGTATACTTAGCAAGATTCAAGTACGATTCCTATACTGCACAACAAACAACGAAGATAAACCACAAATGACCAACCAAGACACAATTTTCGGCAAAATCATCCGTAAGGAAATCCCCGCAGATATAGTATATGAGGACGACTTAGCCTTAGCATTTCGTGATGTCCAACCCCAAGCACCTGTTCATATCCTCGTAATTCCCAAAAAAACTATACCCAAACTCAGTGATGCCGAAACGGAAGATAGTGCTTTACTCGGACATTTGTTACTGACTGTAAAGAAAGTCGCCGAACTTGTCGGTTTAGACCAAGGCTACCGCGTTGTCATCAATACAGGTGTAGATGGCGGTCAGAGTGTGTACCATCTCCACTTACATATCCTTGGGGGACGACAATTAAATTGGCCTCCCGGTTAGAAAAAAAAACATACTTAATCAATTTTGTCAAGCATAGGTTTTAAGCGCGATCGCCTTTTGGCGGGTGCTTTGCACCATCGCGCTTAAAACCTATGCTTTTTCAATTTCTGTAAGCTTTTGAATCATAAATTTTTACAATTCATAATATTTCTGATAGTGCTTACCGTACTTTTGATAACAAATACTTAATTAAAATTTGTTTACAAAACTCAACTTTGCCTCTAATGTAGTAACCAAGGGAGTAAAACAACTCACCGACATTATTCATCACAAATAAAGCAATCATAAAAACATGACCGCAACCTTACAAAGACGCGAAAGCGCCAACGTATGGGAAAAATTCTGTAGCTGGATAGCTAGCACAGAAAATCGCATCTACATCGGCTGGT